>JAPPLF010000034.1 GCA_028874215.1 Acidobacteriota bacterium | reverse complement strand
GGCCCAAGCGCTAGGACAATGCTATGCTGATGCGAACACGGTAAAGTCGGGCTAGTACCTTCGGCCCTGACGAAGAATGGCCGGCACTTCCACTTCCCGGCTCATGACCGGAATCGGGGGGACAGCGATGGGCTTGCCATTGTTCTGGTCCAATGAGGAGGCCTCTCCGGGGCTGTCTCCGGCGGCCAGGTCGGCCTGGTGTCTTCGCCCGCCTTTCGAGCCGGTGAACCCAGTGGCGATCACAGTGATCTTGATTCGGTCCCCCATGCGCTGATCCAGAACCGAGCCGAATATGATGTTGGCGTTGGGATCGGCGGCATTCTGAATCAGCCCGCTGGCTTCGTTGACCTCGTGCAGAGTGAGACTGTCGCTGGCGGTAATGTTGATGAGAACGCCCCGGGCTCCCTGGATGGTGGCGTCGTCCAACAATGGACTGCTCACCGCATCGGTGGCCGCCGTCAACGCCCGGCCTTCTCCTTCTCCCACGCCGGTCCCCATCAGGGCCAATCCCGTACCGCTCATAATGGTCTTGATATCGGCGAAGTCCAGATTGATGAACCCGGGCACGTTGATGAGGTCGGCGATACCCTGAACCGCCTGGCAGAGGATGTCATCGGCGAAGGCGAAGGCATCGGCCAGCGGCGTGCCGGGAGCCAAGGCATCCAACAACCGCTCGTTGGGCACCGTGACCACCGTGTCCGCATTTTCCATCAACTCTTCCAGACCTCGTTGCGCCTGCCGCGTTCTCCGCTGTCCCTCGAAAACAAAAGGGGTCGTCACCACGGCCACGGTGAGAGCTCCCAATTGACGGGCCAGGTCCGCGACCAGGGGTCCGCCTCCGGTTCCGGTCCCGCCGCCGAGGCCCGCGGTCACGAAGACCATGTCCGACCCCTCCAGCAGATCCATGATCCGCTCGGTATCCTCCAAGGCGGCCTGCCGCCCGATATCAGGGTTCGAGCCGGCTCCAAGCCCCTTCGTGATCTTGTTGCCGAGTTGGATTCTGATCCCCGCTTTCGACTGCCTGAGCGCCTGGAGGTCCGTGTTGGCGGCTATGAAGTCGACGCCCTGGACCCCCATCCGGACCATGCGATTGACGGCGTTTCCACCCCCGCCGCCGACACCGATGACCTTGATACGGGCCTCACTTCCCAAGTCGTCCTCAAAGACCCATTTCATGCTGCCGTTATCTTCCAGTTCCGGATGGTCCATGAGTTGCCTCCCAGACGAATCTTCACACCAACGGCCTTCAGGGCCGCGGCGCCTTCCAAAATGCTAAGTGATCTTTTTCAAGATCCAATTCACCAGGCCTCCCCGTGTGCCTCGGTTGGGTTCCTGCAACATCGTCCCGGCGCCGTTGCCGGACCCCGGGCCATGCATGTCCTTTGCGTATCTCACCAGGCCCAGAGCCGTTGCGTGGGAAGGATCGAAGGCCAGATCCTTGTCCGATTCCAGGGGCATGGGATAGCCGACACGAGCCGGAATCTCCAGAATCTCCTCGGCTTGTTCCGCCAGGCCATCCAGTAGTGCTCCGCCGCCCGTGAGCACCACACCGGTCAGCATTTCCCTTCGCATGTGGATCCCATCCACCAGCTTCCGCACCTCCAACAGAATCTCCCGGCAGCGGGCCTGAATCACTCGGCACAGATCCCGGTAGAGGAGACTCCGGGGGCGGCCGGTCCCGATCTCGCGGATCTCAAGCACTGCTTCTTCATCCACCCGCTCCGGAAAGACCGTTCCTTGATCCTTCTTGAGCCGCTCCGCCTCTTCCAGGGTCACCTTGAGCCCGATGGCGATGTCCTTGGTGACCAGATCTCCACCTATGGGCAGGACCGCCGACTCCCAGACGCTTCCCAGCCGGTAGAAAGCGAAATCGGTCGTTCCCCCGCCGATATCCAAGAGGATGACACCGAGTTCCTTTTCGTCTTCGGTCAGCACGGCCTCGGCGGATGCCAACTGTTGCATCACCACACCGTTCACTCCCACGCCGACTTTGTTGACTGCGTTGACGACGTTTTGAAGCGCGGCGGCGGCGTTGAGCACCAGATGAAGATTGACGGACAGACGGCGACCGATCAGACCGAGCGGATCCCTGGTATGTCCTTGTCCATCCACGTTAAAGCCCTGGGTCAGCATGTGAATGACCTCGTAACCCCGGGGGAGTTGAATCGATTTGGCATCGGCGAGGGCTCGACTGATGTCCTCCTTGGTGATCTCGCCCGTCTTGCTCCTGATGTCGGTCTTGCCGGACCGGTTGAGGCCCTGCACGTGGACCCCGCCCACGCTCACGAAAACCGAATCGACCCCGACGCGCGCGTCCCGCTCCGCCTGTTCGAGCGATCTCTTCACACATTCGATGGTCTCCGTCAAATTGACGACCACGCCCTTCTTGAGACCGGCCGACGGAGTCATCCCCACCCCGGAAACCCGAAAAACTTCTCGCTCGACTTGCGCGATGACGGAACAGATCTTGGTGGTTCCGACATCAACTCCGGCCAGCGTTTTCTTCCTCATCGATCTGGTTCCATCCAATTTGCGACCGCGAATCTCCGGTCCGGTCCGGTTCCCCTATGTACTCCTTTCACGAGACTCGCCCGGAGTATGGAAAATGATCTTGTTGTCGAAGGAGACATCGATATATTCGATGCGGCCGTACTCCTTCTTGAGTTGCTGGTAAATGTCCTTCTGGGCCAGAAAGTTCTCATACCGCTCCCGGAAACGGCCGCTTCCCAGGTAGATGGGGACCGGGTCGTCCTCCCTCACGATGGCGATCCGCTCCGGGTCCGCCAGCAGGACCTCGGAAATGGAGAGGGTATAGTCCCCGTCTGAAGAACCGAGATCGGACATCAACCTGGAATAGATTCCCATCTTCTCGAGATTCTCCCGGGTCGCGGAAGGGTTCTCGCGGGCGATGTTCCCCAGGCCTTTCAGAATCGGCCCATCCAACTGCAGGTGGCCGGATCCGTACCGGTCCAGCACGACGCCCTCTTCGTCGACGACATAGAGATCCTGGTCGATTGCGGCCACTGCCACCGGAACTCGTTCCCGGACACTGACGATGAGATGGCCGGGCAACTGGCGGCGCACGGTCGCAGCCCTCACCCAGGACTCCGATTCCACCAGATCCTTGAGCTGTTCCAGGTCGACCCGCAGGATGTTCCCCGAATAGGTCTCAAGCATGAACGTCCTGAGTTTCTGCCAGGAGAGATGCCGGGCCCCCTCGAAGCGAATATCCTGAATCCCGAAAAGCGCCCCACCCTGGGAAGAGTAAGCCGCATGTCGAAGCGCCGTCAGCAGCCCCAGGATCAAGAGACCCGTCCCCAGAAGGCGTCCGGCAAAGATCAGCAATTTACGCAGCTTGTAAGGGCGTTGGACTGGCATCTTCTATACTTCCGGCGCCTTCAAACGGCCCGGCCTTTCAAAAAATCCTCTCCGATCTTCCAGACGTTGCCCGCTCCCAGCGTCAGGAGCAGGTCTCCCGGCATCACGTCTTCCCGCAGGGCCCGCAACATGGCGCCGGGCTGCGGCTGATAGCAGACCTGGCGGCGCCGGCCCACGGCCCGGTACAGATCCTCGCCGAGCCCGCCGGCGACAGGCGCCTCCCCTGCCGGATAGACATCCATCAGGTAAAGAAGATCCGCATCCTGGAAACACTCGGCCAACTCCGACCTCAAATGGAGGGTTCGCGTATACCGGTGCGGCTGAAACACCACGACCACTCTCCGTCCCATTCGGCGGCACGCGTCCAACGTGGTTCGGATCTCAACCGGATGGTGACCGTAATCGTCCATCACACGGACCCCCCCGCGCATGCCCTTGAACTCCAGACGACGTTGTGCGCCGGAGAACGTTCCCAGCGCCCGCCGGATCACGTCAAAGGGCACCTGCAACTCAAGACCCACCACAACGGCGGCCAGAGAGTTCAATACGTTGTGCCGGCCCGCCACATTCAGCCGGAGCCTCCCCAAACGGCGGCCCCGATGGACGCACACGAAGGAAGAACCTCCGGACGTCCACTCCACCGCCTCGGCCCAGACGTCGGCAGAAGGCGCCGTGCCGTACGTTATCACGGGCCGGTGAACGTTTTTCAGGAGCCGCCTGAGGTTGGAATCGTCGGTACAGACGACCGCACGGCCGTCTGCCGGGAGCAGGTTCATGAAGGCGACGAAGGCGTCGCCGATTTCCTCGAGTCCTCCGTAGAAATCCAGATGATCGCGGTCGACGTTGGTGATCACTGCGTGCCTGGGCCGGAGCTTCAGGAAGCTGCCGTCGCTCTCGTCCGCTTCGGCTACGACCCACGGCCCCTTTCCGAGACGTGCGTTGCCGCCGAGGTCCACGGCCCGGGCTCCAACCAGGATCGTGGGGTCCAGGCCGGCTTCGACCATGAGCACGCCGATCATGGAGGTGGTGGTCGTCTTGCCATGGGTTCCCGAGATGGCGATCCCTTCGCCGCCGGCCATGATCCGGGCCAACAGGTCCGCCCGGTGCACCACCGTGATATCCCGTCTGCGAGCCTCCTGGAGTTCGGGATTGTCCCTGCCGACGGCACTGGAAAAGGCCACGATCTCGGCATCTCCCAGATGGTCCGGGCTGTGTCCGATACTGACCCTGACCCCGATCGAACGGAGACTGGATACGGCGTCGCTACAGACCAGGTCGGAACCTGAGACTTCCCAACCCTTCTGGGCCAGAATCTGGGCGATTCCGCTCATCCCCACCCCGCCGATACCGACGAAATGGACCTTCCGGAACTGATCGAGACCTTCCGTCCGGTTGGACCCCATTCCCTTCACCTGCTCCATTCGCATCTTCTCCGGCGTCGTTCGGCCCCAGGAGCGCACCTGCGCGGGGCGCCCCTACGGTGTCCGGTTTCGATTCGGTCCACTCCTCTCCATGTCGACCAGTTTCACGAGCACCTGGATGATCCGGTCGCAATTCCGGGGGTCGCCCAGATTTCCACTGGCTTCGGCCAGAGCCCCGAGTTGAAGACGGTCACGGTCCAAATCGCGAATCATCCGGGCAAGTGCGGGTCCCGCCCCCTCCCCTTCCTCCAGAATCAGGGCGGCGCCCCGGCGAACCAGGGCTTGGGCGTTGGTCCGCTGGTGGTCATCGGCCGCATGGGGATACGGAATCAGGATTGAGGCCTTTCCCGCCGCCGCGACTTCGGCCAGGGTCAAGGCTCCGGCCCGGCAGATCACCAGATCGGCCCAGTGCAGCCGATCCGGCATATCGTGGATGTACTCCAGAACCGCGCCGAAAAAGCCCAACTTCCGGTAACGCTCTTCCACCCGGCTGCGGTCCCGGGGCCCCGTCTGGTGGATCAGCCGGATGCGGCCGGGCGAGAGCTCTTCCAGTGCCTCGCAAACCAGACGATTGATGGCGACGCTTCCTTGACTCCCTCCGAAGATCAACACCCTGAGGGGCCCACCCGCGTTCGGACGTTTACGGTCCCGGTGGAATTGGGGTCGAACCGGGATTCCGGTCAACTCGGCCTTCGGTCCAAAGCGTCCGGCTGTTTCTTCGAACGCCACCGCAACCCTGTCCACCCAGGGAGCCAATAGCCGGTTGGCGAGACCCGGGTGAACGTTGGGTTCGATCACGAGACACGGGATTCGCATCCAGGACGCCACGAGGACCACGGGCCCGGAGGAATAGCCTCCCAGCCCCACCACGGCCGCGGGCCGAAAGCGGCGGAGGATTCCCGCGGCCCGGAGCAGCGCCGCCGGAAGTTGCAGCAAGGTTTGAAACGCCTTCAGGAGACCGGTTCGTTTGAGTCCTCCCAATGAAATCCTCTCCACCGTCACGTCCATATCCGGCAGAATTCGATTTTCGATTCCCCGGCGGGTTCCCACGAAGAGAATCTCAGGACTCGACCCCAACTCCCGCAGGCGCTGGATGACCGCCACCGCCATGTAGACATGACCTCCGGTGCCTCCTCCGGCAAAAAGCAACCCTCGCTCGATCACTGGAACCCCCGGTCCCGGGGAACGGCCTCCTCCCGGTCGGTCCGGCAGCGGCGGGAAATGTTCAGCAGGATGCCCATGCCGGCCATCATGGCCAACATGGAGGATCCGCCGACCGAGACGAACGGGAGCGGAATTCCCTTGGTGGGCAGCAGGCTGACCACGACGCACATGTTGAACATGCCTTGCAGGACCACCATGCACACGATCCCCATGGCCAGCAGAGAGCCGAAATCGGTGTCGGCCCGGAAAGCGATCCGCACTCCTCGCCAGAAGAGCAGAACAAAGAGCGCCACCATGACGAGCGAACCCAGCAATCCAAGCTCCTCCCCCACGACGGCGAAGACGAAATCGGTGTGGGACTCGGGCAGAAAATGGAGCTTCTGCTTGCTCTGGGTCAGACCCAGTCCGGTCCATCCGCCGGAGCCCACGGCGATGAGGCTCTGGCGAATCTGGTATCCGATGCCGGAGGGGTCGACGTCCGGATTCAGGAAGGCCAGAATCCGGTCCTTGCGGTAGGAAGCGCTAAAAATGAGGGCCAGGACGACAGGAATACTCAAGCCGGCGAGGCCGATCAGGTAGATCAGGCGAACGCCGGCCAGGAAGAGCACCGTTCCCACCGTGAGCGCGATGGCGCAGGCGGTCCCCAGATCGGGCTCGACCACGATCAGAGCCAGGACCAGCCCCACAATCCCCAGCAACGGCGCCAACACGGCCAACGACTGGAGGCTCGAGCGGTATCGGGTGAGGTAGTAGGCCGCGAAAACCACGACCCCGAGCTTGGCCAGTTCCGAGGGTTGGAACCTCGTGGGACCGACCGGAATCCAGCGCCGGACATCCTGACCGGTGGGTAGCACCAAGGGAAGAACCAGGAGAATCACGGTGGCGGCCAGCGCCGGATAGATGAATGCGGGAGTCGCATATCGCCGATAGTCCCAATGCGCCGCGATCCAGAAGACCACCAGGCCGATACCGACACTCACCAGCTGCCTTTGGAAAATACGGGTGGAAACGCCGTACCGGTCCAGCGACACCATTCCGGAGGCGCTGAAGGCCATGACCAGGCCGAAGCCCACCAGAACCAGGAGGACCAACAGAATCACAGGGTCGTACGTCGTTCGTCGGGTCACTGCCACTCACCTCCGGTCAACCGTGAAACCAGATCCTTGAAGGTTCTGCCCCGTTCCTCATAGTTGCGGAACATGTCGAAACTGGCGCAGGCCGGGGCCAGCAGCACCGCGTCTCCGGGCACCGCCACGACGAATGCCCGGCGAACCGCTTCCTCAAACCCTCCTACCTCGCTCACCGGGGCGGTTCCGCGCAGCCCCTCCACGAGACTGTCCTTGGCCTCTCCCAAAAGGACCAGGTGCCGGACCTTCCTCTTGACCAGCGGCCTCAGCACCCGGAAGTCGGACCCTTTGTTGGTCCCCCCCATGATGGCGACCAGGGGCTGCTCCAGGGCTTCCATGGCTTTGGCGGCCGATTCCACGTTGGTGGCTTTGGAATCGTTGTAGAAGGAGACGCCCTCCAGGTCCCGGATCCATTCCAGGCGGTGCTCCACGCCGGCGAAGCGGCGGCAGGCACGGGCGATCGCTTCGGGTTCGACGCCCACCATGAAGCCGGCGGCCGCGCCGGCCAGAACGTTTTCCAGATTGTGTTCCCCTTTGAGCCGGACCTGGCTCCGGTCCATCACCTGGTGCGGCTCGCCGTCCACCTGAATCCAGATCTTTCCGTCCCGGGAAAAAGCGCCCGCGCACCGTTCCGACCGGCTGAAGAAGAGGGAACGTGCCTCGGCGCCGTCGGCCATGCGCCTGGAATTGGGTTCGTCCCGGTTGAACACGGCGAAATCCGACGCTTCCTGGTTGAGCAGAATGCGGCGCTTCGCCTGCCAGTAGTCTTCGAAGCTCGCGTGACGATCCAGATGGTCCGGAGTTACGTTGAGGACGACGGCCACCCGGCAGTGCAGCGTCCGGGTCGTCTCCAGTTGAAAGGATGAGAGCTCCACGACCCAGACCGTTTCGTCATTGGCGTCCTCCAGCTTCTCCAGCAGGGGGACTCCGATGTTGCCCGCCACGACATGGGGCCGCCGGCCCGCGGCCAGCATCTCGCCGATCAGTGTGGTCGTGGTGGTCTTGCCGTTGGTTCCCGTGACCCCGATGAGCGTGCCCTTCAGGAAACGGCAAGCCAGCTCGATCTCGCTCCAGACCGGTATTCCCCGCTCCCGGGCCCGCACCAGCGGAGGGATCCCGGACGGCACCCCGGGGCTCAATACGATCATGTCGGCTCCGGTGAAATCCGCTTCCCGGTGACGTCCCAGGACCAACCGAACCTTCCCCTGGAGCCTTGCGATCTGGTCATTCAGATCATTCCTCGTGCGAAGATCCGTGACGCTGACGCGGGCCCCCTTCGCAATCAGGAAGTTGGCCGCGGCCAGGCCGGTCCGGGCCAGTCCGACCACCAGGATGTTTCGACCCGACAACTTCATCGCCAAACCCTCGCCCCCCTTCTACCTGATCTTCAGCGTGGTCAGGCTGAAGAGTGCGAACAGCAGGCCCAGCACCCAGAAACGCACCACCACTTTGGGCTCGTCCCAGCCCAGCAGCTCGAAGTGGTGGTGCAGGGGGGCCATTCGCAGAATGCGCTTCCCGGTGGCCTTGAAGTAAAGGACCTGGAAGATGACCGACAGGGCCTCCAGGACGAAGATGCCCCCGATGGACAACAGCAGGAGTTCCTGCTTGATGAGCACCGCCACGGTGGCGATGGCGCCACCCAGAGACATGGACCCGACATCTCCCATGAAGATCTCGGCGGGGTGGGAGTTGTACCAGAGAAACCCCAGGCTGGCTCCCACCATGGCTCCGCAGAAGATGGAGAGCTCGCTGGCGTAGGTGTTCTTGATCAGCCCCAGATAAGTGGCGAAAGTGGCGTGGCTGGTCACGTAAGCCAGAACCGTCAGGGCCGAAGCCGCAATCACCATCAGGCCGCTGGCCAGTCCATCCAGGCCGTCCGTCAGGTTCACGGCGTTGCTGCTTCCCACGATGACCAGAGCCGTGAACACGATCAGGGGAATGAAGGTCGAGACCCCCAGCACCACCAGATCCAGTTCCGGCGTGAAACGCTTGAAGAAGGGGACGCTCAACTGAATGCTGTAGAGCCCCTGGTAGTGGAGCGCCACGAGAGTCAGCCCGATGCCCAGGGCGATCAGCACCTGGAACAGGATTTTGCGCCGCGGCCGCAGGCCGGTCGAGTTCTTCCTGGAGACCTTGAGGTAGTCGTCGGCCAGGCCCACAGCACCGAACAGGATCAGGGAAGCGACGGCGATCCAGACGTAAAGGTTTCCCAGATCAGCCCACAAAAGGGTGGGCAGTACGATGCTGACGACGATGAGCACTCCGCCCATGGTGGGGGTGCCGGCCTTTTGAAGGTGATGTTCGGGACCGTCTTCCCGGATGAACTGACCGATCTGATAGTCCCTGAGCTTGGCGATGAGCCAGGGACCCAGAATCAGGCTCAAGGCCAGAGCCGTGAGGGTGGCGTAGGCGGTGCGAAACGTAATATAGCGGAGTACGTTCAGGACCGAGAACTGGTCGTGAAGAGCGTACAACAGGTGATAGATCAAGAGCCCTTCCCCTTTTCCAGAAGTGCGGCGATGCGTTCCATTCCGACTCCGCGAGACCCCTTGATCAAGAGGAAGTCGCCGCTGCAAATGAAGCCGGCCAAGTACTCTGCCGCCTCTTCCGAAGTCCCGAAGTAGAGGGTCCTGCCGTCTGCCAAACCCGCCTCGCGAGCTCCATCCAGAACCGGCCGGGCTCCCGCGCCCACCGCCGCCAGGAGATGAGGCTCGATGCGGGCCGCCATCCTTCCGACCCGGCGATGCCAGACCGCGCTCTCGGGACCCAACTCCAGCATCTCTCCCAGAGCGACGATCCGGCGGCCGGCGCCGGCCGACTTTCCCACGGCCTCCAACACCATCCGTACGGCTTGCGGGTTCGAGTTGTAGGAGTCGTCCAAGATCCTGATCCGCCGGGAACCGGACATCTCCAACCCCCGGATCTTCCCTCGCATGGGCAGCGGCGACAGGCTGGGAATCGCCCCTTCGATCTGTTCACGGCTCAAACCCAGGGTCCGGGCCGCAGCCACGGCCGCAGCCAGGTTGTAGAGATGATGGCGGCCGACGAAGGACACCCGGCAGGAGGACTCTCCCCATCCGGCCCGGAGGATGAACCGGGTGCTGTTCGAGTCGACCACCCGGACGTCCGTGACCTGGACGTCCGCTTTCCTCTCCAGCGAGAAGGAGACGCTGCGCCCATGGAAGGCGGAAGCAAGGTCCGCCACCCGGCGGTCGTCGGCGTTGTAGACGAAGACCCCCGCCGGCGCCATGTCCTCCAGGATCTCGCCCTTGGCTCGAGCGATCTCGTCGACACTGGAGAAAAATTCGAGATGCACCGGCGCCACATTGGTGATGACGGCGAGATCGGGACGGCAGATCCGGGCCAGACGCCGGATCTCGCCGGCATGGTTCATGCCCAGTTCCAGCACCGCCAGGTCATGCCGTTCCTCCAACAGGAGAAGGGAAAGGGGCACTCCGAAGGCGTTGTTGAAGTTGGCGGGAGACTGAAGAACCTGGTGGCCGGATTCGAGCAGCCGGGTGGTGAAAGTGCGGGTCGTGGTCTTCCCCATGCTGCCGGTCACGCCCACCAGACTCCGGCCCCACCGTCTGCGGAGTTCGGCAGCCAGTTCCTGCAGCGCCAGTGTGGTGTCGGCGACGCGGAGGAAGATCCGGTCTTCATAGGCGCCGGCATCCAGGTTCGGCGTGCGGGAACAAACCCCCACCGCCGCTCCGCGCTCCATGGCGGCCTCCAGGAAATCGTGCCCGTCCAGGCGATCCCCCTTGATGGCGAAGAAGCAATCGCCCGGCTTCACCTGCCGGCTGTCGATGACGACCCGGGGCAGAGGCCGACGCGCCTGCCGACCCAGATCCCGGCCCCAGGTTCGGGCGCCCATGACCTGGGCCGCTTGCCGGAAATCTAGTCCAAACACACCGAATCCCTCACCACTTCCCGATCGTCGAAGGGGATTCGAGTCCCCTGGATTTCCTGATAGGTTTCCTGTCCCTTGCCCGCCACCAGGACCATGTCTCCGGTCCCGGCCAGCTTCACGACGCGGCCGATGGCCTCCCTTCGATCGGCGATGGTTTCGAAGTTGTCCCGTTCGGCAGGGATTCCTGCCCTGATCTGCTGGAGGATGGCCTCCGGATCCTCGCTCCGCGGGTTGTCCGTGGTCAAAATGGTCCAGTCGGACCGGCGGGTGGCGATTTCGCCCATCCGCGGCCGCTTGGACGCGTCCCGGTCTCCACCGCAGCCGAAAACGCAGAGCACCCGGTTCGAGGTCAAGCCCCGGGCCAGGCGCAACACGTTCTCCAGCGCGTCCGGCGTATGAGCGTAGTCCACGACCACCGTGTAGTCCCGGTCCACGTCGACCTTCTCGAAACGGCCGGGGACGCGGTCGAGTCCGGAGATGCCCGCGCAGATCTGCCGGTCTCCGATCCCCAATGCATGGCAGGCCGCCACCGCCGCCATGATGTTGTAGAGGTTGTGGTTTCCCACCAGGGGACTGCTCAAGGCCAGGCGGCGACCCCGGCACTCGAGCTCCACCCGCGTCCCGTCAACCGTGGTCTTCCGCGTGATCGGGCGGACCTGCGCTTCCGGTGTCATGCCGAAGGTCACGGCCTCGCCTTCCGGATCGAGCCGGCGGCTCGCCGGGTCGTCGTGATTGATCACCGACCAGGCCAGACCGGGGTTGTAATCGGACCGGAACAGGAGGCGCTTGCTCTGGAGGTAGTTCTCCCGAGTGTGATGAAAGTCCAGGTGGTCCCGGGTCAGATTCGTGAAGACGGCCACCGGAAAGCGGCAGCCGTAGACCCGGTCCAGGGCGAGGGAATGGGAGGAGACCTCCATCACGCCCCGGCCGCAGCCGGATTCGACTGCCTGGTTCAGAATGGATTGGATGTCCACGGATTCCGGCGTGGTTCGCTCCGAGGCCCAATTCCTGCCGTCGAGACGGGCTCCCAGGGTGCCCATAACGAGAGAAGGTTCCCCTTGGCTCATGATGGAGTGCACCAGGAACGCGGTCGTGGTCTTCCCGTTGGTCCCGGTAATGCCCACCAGCCTCAGCCTGGCCGAAGGCTGTCCGAAGAAACGATCGGAGACGCTGGCCATGAAGCGCCGGATACGGGACACCTGGATCCAGGCAAAGCCGCAATCGTCCGGAGCGGGCCGTTGGGAGGCTACGGCAACCGCGCCCCGTTTCACTGCCTGATCCAGGTAGAGATGTCCGTCGCTTTCGAACCCTTGGATGGCGAAAAAAAGGCTTCCGGTTTCCGCTTGCCGGGAGTCGTAAGCGAGGGACTCGATCTCCGGGTCGCCCGCCTCAGCGACGGCTCTCACGAACGCTCTGACTCCTTCGGCCGAGAGCAAGTTGCTGAGTCTCATAGGTGGAGCTTTCCGTGCCGTCCAAATGGACCTGACACATGGATTCGGGGAAAACCGGAGTCCCGGGTTTGGGATGCTGGGCCACGACCACGCCACTGCCGGTCACTCTCAACCTCAGAGAGAGACTGCCGGCCTTGCGGAGTGCTTCCCGGAGGCTGAGACCGCTCAGGTCCGGGAGCGGAAAGGTCCCGGTTGCCACCGTCACCGATTTACCTCCATCCGAGTCCGGATTCCCGTCTCCCATCAGGCTCGACAATTCCGCGGCCAGTCCATCCCGCGTCCACGGCTCCTCGGCCGGCGACGCCGCCAGGTCCACCCGCCGGTTCGGCCGCTTCTTCTGTTGGCGGGCCAGCCGCTTGTTCGGCTGCGGCAGCCGTCGATCCTGAGGGACATGGAGACTGACCAGAGCCCGTTCCATGATTCGGCGGAAGGCGGGAGCGGCCACCAGTCCGCCATAGTGGTGGACTCGAGGCTCGTCGATGACGACCAGCGCGGCCAGCACGGGATTGGAGAGGGGGGCGATTCCCGCAAACGAGGCTACGAAGCGGGTGCGCGAATAGCTGCCGTCAACGAACTTCTGAGCGGTGCCGGTCTTTCCGCCGGCCGAGTATCCGGTCGGCTGGGCCCTGCGTCCCGTCCCCCGCTCCACGACCATGCCCATGGCGTTCCTGATGGTCCGGACGGTCTCCTCCGACAGCACCCTCTCACGTTCCACCCGGCTCTCTTCCAGTATCCTCCCATCCTCGGAGAGGATGTGCCGGACCAGGCGAGGCTTCACCAGATAGCCTCCGTTTCCGAAAACCGCCAGAGCCCGCACCATCTGAATCGGCGTGACTCCAATCTCCTGTCCGATGGAGAGAGCCCCGATGGAGATTCGGGACCAGCGCTCGGGCGGAACCAGCAGTCCCACCTGTTCGCCCGGCAATTCGATTCCCGTCTTGCTTCCGAACCCGAAACGCCGGATGAAGGAATACAATTTTTCCTCACCCAGTCGAAGTCCCATCTTGATGGTGCCGACATTGCTCGACTTGGCCAGAATCTCCTCGAAGCTGAGGGTGCCGTAGCTCCTCTTGGCTTCCCGGTAGACCTTGCGGCCCAGACGCACCGTTCCGACTCGGCAGTCCACCAGTTCTCCCGACTGGACGAGCCCCTCCTCCAAGGCGGCCGAAAGCGTCACCAGCTTGAAGGTCGACCCTGGCTCATAGATGTCGAGGATGGCGCGGTTTCGTTTTTCCTCGGGGCCGTAACTGGTGTAGTCGTTGGGGTTGTAGGTGGGATGGGAGGCCAGGGCCAGGATTTCGCCGGTGTGAACGTCCATGACGATCGCCGATCCCGACGACGCTTTCCATTCGCGTATCGTATCCCCCAGGATCTGTTCCACCGAGTACTGGATGGACTCGTCCAGATTGAGGACCACGATGTTCCCTCCGGAACCGGTGCCCGAGGCTTCACGGTTGTAGACGTGCCGCCGGCCGTCCACCTTCAGATTGACGCGAGTCTTCTCGCCGCGCATCACTCCGTCGTAGAGGTACTCGACCCCGCCCAGACCTTCGTTTTCCACCCCGACGAAACCCAGGACGTGAGCCGCCAGTTCCCATTGGGGATAGGTTCGCTTCACGTCCCAGTCGACCTGGATGCCCTTGAGCTTCAGCGCGTTGATGGTCGTGACCTGGTGCGGAGGGATCTTTCTGGCCAGATAGGTGAAGCCGGTGTTGGAATCGAGCGTCTCCCGGATCTCCTCCTGGCTCAAAGGCAGGAACGGGGCCAGGGCCGTGGCAGCCTTTCCTGGCTCCGGAACCTGCCCGGGGTGACTCCCGACCGAGCCGCTCTCGACGCTTACGGCCAGCTCCCGGAGATTCCGGTCCAGAATTTCGCCACGTTTGACCCTGACGTAGACGTGACCCTCGCTCTGGGCCTGCGCCAGTTGGCGGAAATGGTCCCGCTTCAAGACCTGGAGGTCCACCAGGCGGACGACCAGGCCCACGACCGAGGCCAGGACGAGCATGTAGAACACAATTACCCGTCTTGGGACCAGGGCTCGGTTGCGGTCTTGGGAATCGGCACTCATTCCGGCGAAACCTCGAAACGGCCGCGGGCCGCGACGACCAGCTCGCGTCCCGGCTCGGAGAGGCGGGATTTTCCTTCGATGATCCTGACCGACCCGTTACTGGAAGCGATGAGACCCAGGCTCGAGGCCCGCCGGTCGATGGTCTCGGGATTGATGAGCGTGGCATGCTCGACGCGGAGCGCGTTGTTGAATTCGCGAAGCTCCGTGTTCTCCTTCCGCAGCCGCGCGGCTTCGTACTGGGATTCCAGGATCCCCATCCGCAGGCCCGCGTAAACGAGGACCAACCCCGCGACTACGCCCACCGCCAACAACCAGCCCAGCATCTGCCAACCATTCGCCCCGGACCTCTCCTGAACCGGACGGTTGCGAAATTGTTGAAAACAGCAATCCACCATCTGCCCTATCCTCTGTTCGCTTCCCTCACCCCGTCACCCCATCGGAATCCTTCCGCCTTCCGGCCGCGCTCCGTGCGGGAACCGGCGGCGCCGCAACCTTCGGACGAGGCGTTCAGCCGTTCAACGGCCCGGAGTTTGGCGCTTCTCGCGCGCGGGTTGGCTCGAATCTCCTGCCCCGATGGCCGGACCGGCCGCCGGGTCAGGACTCGCACGCGGCGGCGCCGGGGGCATCCGCACAGATCCCGGGGAGAAAAACAGATGCACTTCCCCGATTCCCGGGCAAAGGCCCGCTTCACCAATCGATCCTCAAGGCTGTGAAAGGCCAACACCACGAGCCGGCCTCCCGGCCGCAGAAAATCCACGACGCCGGAGAGGAACGCTTCCAGGTTCTTCAATTCCTGGTTGACCTCGATTCGAAGGGCCTGAAAGACCTGGGTTGCGGGGTGGAGACGAGTCCCCCGGGGCCAACCTTTGACTCGCTCCACCACCGCCGCCAACTCCGTGGTCGTTTCGAAACGCTTCCGGTGGCGCTCCTCGACCATCGCCGCCACCACTCTTGCCGCCCCCGTGACCTCGCCGTAGGCCCGCAGAATCTCCACCAGACGCTCGGGAGGCGAATCATTGACCAGGCTCGCCGCGGTAACCGTCTGGGCGCGGTCCATCCGCATGTCCAGGGGTCCCTCTTTCAGGAAGCTGAATCCCCTCTCGGCCACGTCCAACTGGAGTGAGGAAACCCCCACGTCGGCCAGACAGCCGTCGATCCGGCGGATCCGGAGTCTCCGGAGCAACCGGGGAAGATTCCTGAAGTTCTCCCGGTGCAGACTCAGCCTGGCCTTCGATGGCGCGAGGCGCCGGGCCGCCAGCCGGAGCGCATCTTCGTCCAGGTCCAGAACCACCAGGCGTCCCGCTCCCAACCTCTTCAGGATCTCTCGGGAATGACCGCCGAGACCCACCGTGCAATCGACGTAGACGCCTCGCGGCCGGACCTGGAGGTGGTCCAGAACCGTCTTGCACAACACCGGTATGTGGGCCGTATCCGTTCCCGTCATGGTCAAAGCCCCAACTCCGCCAGAGCGATCTCGTCCTCACGCGTATACGGATCAGCTTCGAGCAGACTCTCGAAGCGTTTCCGGTTCCAAAGCTGCAGATAAGTCAACGACCCCATGACCGCCACGCCGTTGGTGATTTCGGCCCGTTCCCGGAGGTGGGGAGGAATCAGGACTCTCCCCTGCCTGTCCATGGAGACCATCTGGCCGTAGTAGTTCGTGTTGCGCAGGAACTTGATCTTCTCGGGCAGCATCTTGGGCGGCTCCAGCAACTTGCTCTCGATCTGCTCCCATTCGCTGAGGGGATAGATCAGGACGGATTCGCCGTTGGTGCTGGTGACATAGAGTTCCGTGCCGTACTTCTCCTCGAAGATCCTGCGATACGCCGCGGGGATCTTGATGCGCCCCTGAGCGTCGATCTTGGTGGGGAAGTTTCCTCTGAACACAGTGACAATCCGGTGTTGTTTAGACCTATTTATCCCTTTTTGAACTGATTTTGGCCACAATATTCCTATCGCCGCCCAAGTGTCAAGAAAATTCCGAATAAAACGACGCCGATTGACCGTGGACCCGGGACTCGAGTGGCGAATTTGTAAGGAGCTTTCCCACCGGCCCGGTCCGGCGGACGCCCGGTAGAAACAAGGAAAGGAACGACGGTTTCCCAACCGCCGATTCTTGGACACCGGCGAACGAAGGGAAACCGGGCGATTGGAAATCGCCCCTCCCATAGGAGCGGCGGTTTCCTAACCGCCGAACTGGAGCGGCGATTTCCAATCGCCCTTCCTTTTTCTTGGACGGCGGGAAGATCGCGGGTCCGGGCTGGGACCGGGAATCAGACCGGGTAAGCCTGGAGCATCTCCACGACGGTGGTTACGGCATCGCCCAGCGGGACTTCCCTCTTGCTGGCGTCCTGGCGGGAAAAGATCTCGACCCGTCCCTGCCGGAGGGCCCGTCCCACGGTGATTCGGATCGGAACCCCGATGAGTTCGGCGTCCTTGAACTTGAAGCCGGGCCGCTCGTTCCGGTCATCCAGGAGACAGTCGACGCCGCGGTCCCAGAGGGTCCGGTAGATCTCGCGGGCGGCCGCGAATTGTTTCCGGTCGTCCGCCCGCACGACCGTGACCACGGCCTGGAACGGCGCCAACGCCCGGGGCCAGACGATACCGAATTCGTCGTGGTACAGCTCCACCGCGGCGGCCATGATCCGCTCGAGGCCGATTCCGTAGCTGCCCATGATCCAGGGCCGCTCCTTACCTTGCCGGTCCAGCACGCGGGCCTTCATGGACTCGCTGTACTTGTATCCCAGCTTGAAGATATGTCCGATTTCCAGCGTCTTCTCGACCTGCAAAGGCTGACCGCAATCCAGACAGGCGTCCCCCTGCTCGACCAAACGCAGATCCTGGAAGCTCGCCTGGAAATCCCGTCCCGGAGTGACATGCAGCAGATGGTAGTCGTCCTGATTGGCGCCGCAGACCAGGTTCCGCCGGCCCTCCAGGCCCCGGTCGGCCACCACCTTGACGAAGTCGGCGCCCACCGGTCCCAGGCTGCCCGCGCCGGCTCCGAACAGGTCCCTGATCTCCTCGGACCGGGCCATTCGGAAGTCGCCGCTGCCGGCCAGCCGGCTCAGCTTCAGATCATTGAGCTGGTGGTCGCCCCGCAGCAACAACAGCCATGGCGTCTCCCCCACCAGGTAGACCAGAGATTTGATCTGCCGGGACCGAGGGACATTCAGAAAGTCGCTCACCTCCTGAATCGTTTTGCGGCCCGGCGTATGCACCTTCCGGGGCGGAAGGTCCACCACCTCGTCTTCCTGCGCCTCCAATGCCGAGACAGCCCGGTCCAGGTTGGAGGCATACCCACAGGCACAGGTGACGACATGGTCCTCTCCGGCATCGGTCCGGACCATGAACTCGTGAGAGACGCTGCCCCCCATGGCTCCCGAGTCCGCCTCGACCACCAGGTACCGGAGGCCGCAGCGATCGAAAATCCTGCGGTAGGCCTGCTCGTGAAGCCGGTAGCTGCGGTCCAATCCTTCGGCGTCGAGGTCGAAGCTGTAGGAATCCTTCATGTGAAAGTGCCGCACCCGCAGCAGACCCGACTTGGGGCGGGGTTCATCCCGGAACTTGAGCTGAATCTGGTACCAGATCTGAGGCAGCGCGCGGTAGGACCTGATTTCGTCGCGAGCGATGGTGGTGAAGATCTCCTCATGAGTCATCCCGAGGCACATGTCCCGGCCGGAACGATCCTTGAGCCGGAACATCTCGTCGCCCATGGCCTCCCAACGGCCCGATTCCCTCCACGGCTCGGCCGGGTGGAGGGCCGGCAGGACGAACTCCTGAGCGCCGATGGCGTCCATCTCATGGCGGATGATGTCCTCGATTTTCCGCAAGGTCCGCCTCGCCAGGGGAAGGAAGGAATAGATGCCCGAACCCAACTGACGGATGAATCCGGCGCGCAGCAGGAGGCGATGGGAGGGCACCTCCGCCTCCGAAGGAGTCTCCTTCAAGGTGGGCGCATAGAACCGGGACCAGCGCATGGGAAGCGCTGTTTCTATCGGTTTGACCGGGTCAAGTCAAGTGAGCTACCATCCATCGGCAGGACCGTCGCGCATGCAGATTTGGATTGGTGCCGATCACGCCGGGGTGGAATTGAAGGAGCAGATCAAGGATCTGCTTGAAGCCGATAATCACGAGGTGACCGACCGGGGGCCCCACTCGAACGACAGCGTCGATTATCCCGACTTCGCGGCGTCCGTGGCCCAGGGGGTCTCTTCCGGCAGCGCCGAGCGCGGCATCCTCGTCTGCGGCACCGGCATCGGCATGGCCATCGCCGCCAACAAGATCTCCGGTGTGCGGGCGGCCGTCTGCCACGACCTGGAAACGGTTCGTCTCAGCCGTCAACACAATCAAGCCAACGTACTGGCTTTGGGCGCTCGGACTCTCGAGCCGAAGCTGGCTCTTTCCATGGTGCGGGAATGGCTCCGGGTCGGTTTTGAAGGTGGCCGCCATGACCGCCGGGTCCGCAAGATTTCCTCGCTGGAGCGCTGACTCCGCCGGCGCTCGACAGTCCGTGGCGAGAGACCCCGCAGATCACCCGCCCGCTGAAGAACCCGCTGGCCAAGGCGCGCCGGGCACGCAAAGCGTCATAATGGTACGACCGGCCAAGGGAACCGTTCCCGGGCCGCAATTGGAGAAATAGCCGCCATGCATCCATCCTTGCACGAGTCAGACCCGGAGGTGGCCGAGGCCATCTTCCAAGAGACCCGCAGGCAGAGCGAGACCCTGGAACTCATCGCCTCCGAGAACTACGTCAGCGAGGCCGTCCTGGAGGCCATGGGATCGGTCTTCACCAACAAGTACGCAGAAGGCTACCCGGGCCGCCGGTACTACGGGGGCTGCGAGCACGTGGACGTGGTGGAGTCGTTGGCCATCGAGAGGGCCAGGCAGCTCTTCGGCGCCGACCATGCCAACGTCCAACCTCACTCGGGGACCCAGGCCAACATCGCCGTCTATCTGGCCGCGCTCGAGCCGGGAGACAAGATTCTGGGCATGAACCTGTCCCACGGCGGCCACCTTTCCCATGGGCATCCCCTCAACTTCTCCGGAAAGTATTTTCGCGTCGCCGCCTACGGCGTCCGCCGCGATACGGAAGAGATCGACTACGACGAGTTGGAGGATCTGGCCAAACGGGAGAAACCCCGAATGATCGTCGCCGGGGCCAGCGCATACAGCCGCACCATCCACTTCGATCGCCTCTCCCGGATCGCTCGAGGCGTCGGAGCATATCTGCTGGCCGACATTGCCCACATTGCGGGTCCGGTGGCCGCCGGCCTGCATCCCAGCCCCGTTCCCTACGCCGATTTCGTCACGACGACGACCCACAAGACCCTGCGCGGCCCCCGAGGCGGGATCGTCCTCTGCCGCGAAGAGCACAAGAAGCGTCTCAACCGGCTGGTTTTTCCCGGCACCCAGGGCGGGCCTCTGGTGCACATCATCGCGGCCAAGGCAGTCTGTCTGAAGGAAGCCCTCAGCCCCGGATTCAAGAGCTACCAGGAACAGGTTCTTTCCAATGCCGGGGCCCTGGCCCGGAGTGTCGCCCAACAGGGGTTCCGGATCGTTTCGGGAGGCACCGACAACCACCTTTTCCTGGTGGACGTCCTGTCTCGAGGCCTGACCGGCAAGCAGGCGGAAGCGACGCTGGAGCGGGCCCGGATCACGGTCAACAAGAACACCATCCCCTTCGACGCCCACCCCCCCCTGGTCACCAGCGGGATCCGCGTCGGGACCCCCACGGTGACCACCTGCGGCATGAAGGAGGCCGAGATGGATCGAATCGGCCGTTGGATCGGCCAGGCTCTTGCGCATTGCGACGACGAGGGTGTCCTGGACGGAATCGGCCGCAAAGTCGTGTCTCTGACCCGGCGTCACGCCTTCTATGCCGGCCGCCTCCGGCAGTCCGCGTGAGCCAGGGCTCCAACCGGGCCCGGCGGGCGCATCCCCGGTTTCGGTGCCCCGTGATACCTTCACCGGGTACGGATCATGGCGTCGAAATTCACGCTTCAGGAGGTGTTCTCCCCGGGAGGGATGCTGGCCGGTGAGCTCCCGGGTTACGAGTTCCGGCCTTCCCAACTGGAACTGGCCCTCTCGGTCCTGGAAGCGATCCGGGAAGGCCATCACCTCTGTGCCGAAGCCGGCACCGGAACCGGCAAGACCCTGGCCTACCTGGTTCCGGCCCTCGCCAGCCGCCGCAAGACCATCATCTCCACGGCGACACGAAATCTTCAGGAACAGCTCTACCTGAAGGACATCCCTTTCATTCGCCGGCACCTGTTCCCCGACCTGAAGGTGACCACCATGAAGGGGCGCCAGAACTATCTCTGCCTTCGCAAGCTGGAACGGCAGACCAGGGCGCCTTCCCTGTCCCAAGATTGGCTCCAGTCCCGGCAGGCCGTATCGGAGTGGGCCCTGGAGACCGAAACCGGGGATCGTTCCGAATTGGAATGGATGTCCGATTCGGATCCCCTCTGGAGAGATCTGGATGCCCGCAGCGAAAACTGCACCGGCCAGAAATGCCCGCACTTCGATGGCTGCTTCATCACGCGAATGCGCCAGAAAGCCCTGGAATCGGACGTCATCATCGTCAACCACGCCCTCTTCTTCGCGCATCTGGCCCTGGAAGTCGATGAACTGGGGAGCATCCTCCCCGGCTTCTCCACGCTGATCCTGGATGAAGCCCACGCGGTCGAGGAGATCGCCTGCACCCACCTGGGAAAGCGAGTCAGCAGCTACCAGGTGGAGGAGCTGGCCCGGGACCTGGCCGCGTCCTACCCCGACACCGATTCAATGAGGACCGTCCGCGACCTGGAGTCCCGCGCCGGGATGTTGTTTTCCGCCCTGCCGGCCGCGGAAGGAACATGGGGTCTCGACTCGGCGAGAGGCGCCGACGGCACGCCGGCCGACTTGCGGGCGCCCGCCCTGCCCGCCTACCGCCAGTTGGCAAGGACCTTGTCGAACCTGCACGACGAATTGAGCCTGCGGGACCCGTCCCACCAGGAACGGGACATGCTGCTGCGCCGGGTGGAGTCGCTGGCGCTTCACCTGGATCGGTTTTTCGACCTGGAAGATCGGGAGAGCGTCCACTGGATGCGGCGGCGGGGCCGCGGCACGTTCCTCAACCTGACTCCCATCGAAGTGGCCTCAACCTTGGACGAGAGGCTCTTCTCCCAGGTCCCCACCGCCGTATTGGTCTCCGCGACTCTCACCGCCAACGGAGACTTCTCGTACGTTCGCACCCGCCTGGGGCTCGGCGACGCCCGCCAACTGGTCACGGAGGGCGAGTTCGACTACTCGAAACAGTCGCTCCTCTACATACCCGAGCGTTTCCCGGAGCCGGCTTCGCCCGGATACGTGATCCGGTTGGTCCGGCAACTGGAAGAAATCCTGGATCTGACCCGGGGACACGCGTTCCTGCTCTTCACCAGCTACCAGCAGCTCAACCGGGTCCACGATCTGCTCAAGGGGCGCCTTCCCTATCCCCTGCTTCGTCAAGGAGACCGTCCGAAATCGCAGTTGCTCCACGAGTTCCGGCATACGCCCCACGCGGTCCTCTGCGCCACCTCCAGCTTCTGGCAGGGAGTGGACGTTCCCGGAGACGCCCTCAGGGCGGTCCTGATCGACAAACTTCCCTTCCAGGTCCCCACCGAACCGGTGGTGGCCGCTCGGCTCAAACGGCTGGAGGAACAGGGGGACAACTCGTTTCTCCGCTACTCGGTTCCGGCGGCGATCATCGCCCTGAGGCAGGGTTTGGGCCGCCTGATCCGGTCCCGGAAAGACCGCGGAATCGTGGGGGTGTTCGACAGCCGAATTCGCACGCGGCGCTACGGTTCTCTCTTCCTCCGCAGCTTGCCAAGCTTTCCCGTCGTCGATAATATTGACCGCATCAGGATCTCAGCCAATGAGTGGTGGCCCGGGGGCCAGGATCGGCCCGATCCGGCGACCGGCCAGCCCTGAATGAGAAAGGCGGACTCATGAAATACTCCACGATCTCCATCGCCGTCGTGATGCTCCTTCTCACCGCACCGAGCCTGGAAGCTCAGGTCGGGCAATTGGAGGGAACCGTCACGGATACCGCAGGCAAACCCGTCGAAGGTGTCGAAATCTCGATTCAAAGCGAGAACACCAGCCGGAAATACAACCTCAAGACCAACAAAAAGGGCAAGTACTACCACGGCGCGGTGAACCTCCAGGCCACTTACACCGTAGTGGCTCGCAAGGCGGGCTTCCGCACCGAGTACGAGTCGGGCGTTCGCGCCAGTTTCGGCGTCGATGACGGCGGCTTCGACCCCAGGGGCGGCGGGAAACGCGGCACGGTCAACTTCACCCTCAAGGAGGGCAAGTCGGGCAAGCTGGCCTTTGAAATGACCAAGGAAGAGCGCGAGCAGTTCATGAAGCAGCAGACCGTGGTCAAGGAAGTTCGCGCCGCCTACAACCGGGGAATCATGGCGTTGAATCTGGGCCAGAATGAGGAAGCGGTCGTTGCGTTCCGGGAATGCGTCACCAAGGATCCCAGGAGGCCGGCCATCTGGGCCAACCTGGGAAATGCCTACCTGAATCTGAAGAAACACAAGGAAGCGATCGATGCGTACAACAAGGCCATCGAGATCGCTCCCGGCAACGCCACCTTCTACCAGAACCTGGGCAACATCTACGCCAACCTGGGCGATTCGTCCAATGCGGAGAAAGCCTTCAAGAAATCGGCCGAACTCAACGCCGCCGTCGATCCGGCCGCCGCAGCCATCAACTACTACAATATGGGTGTCACCTTCATCAACAAGGGGCAGAACAAGCAGGCTTCAGAGGCCCTTAAAAACGCGGTGGTATCCGATCCCACGCACGCCGAAGCCCACTATCAGCTCGGTATCGTCCTGCTGGGAATGAACCAGATCGACGGGGCCATCAACCATCTGGCCGAATACGCCAAGCTCAACCCCAACGGCGAGAACGCGCCGGTGGCCCGCGATCTGGTCAAGCAGTTGAAGGACGGCAACTAGGCGGCGAGGAGCGGAGCGGCGGTTTTCTAACCGGGAACGGCGGTTTCCTAACCGCCGAACTCCCCCGTCCCCCGTCGCCAAGCGACGACCGACGACCGAAGAGCGGACGGTTTCCAATCGCCCCTCCTCAACCCGGAGCGGAAAAATAGCCGGCGGCCCTGCGGCAACCCAGGTTCGCCAGCGTGGAGAGGGCGGCGACGGCCGCCTTTCTGACATCATCCGCGCCGGCCCCGGTCATCCTGTACATCATCTTAAGCACCGTATCCGGAACCTGATGGGCTCGATGCCAATAGGCGACCGACAATTCGGTGACGGCCTGCGCCTGCCGGTCTGAAACCTCCTGCGCGGCCAGGCTCAACAACTCGCCGACCGCACTCTCACTACCCTGCTGAGCCAGCAGGCCCAGCGCCGACAGCACGTTCACTTTACGGTTGTGGGCCGACGGCTCATCGAGATACCGCATGCCATAGACTTGAAGCAATAGAGCGACGGCTTTCTCGTGGCCGATCTCGCCCAGAGTGAGGATGACGGCGGCTTCCAAGGAGCGGTTCCGGCCCTTGCTGAATATGTAGGTGTCCTGCAAAACGGCGAACAACGGGCCAATTGCCGCCGGATCGCCCAACGCACCCAGAGCCAGCGCTGCAAACTCCTTGTCTTGCGCAGACCTGGACCGCAGCAACTCCAGCAACGGATCCAGGAAACGCTTGCAGCGGGTCACACTGACGTGGGGAAGGATCTTGTAGCGTTCGGCTTCGCTGCCGGACCTCAGGATCTCGATACAGGTCGCGACCAATTGATCGCGATCACCGATGTCCTGGCCCCGATACATGGATTAACGGTCCTTGGAGGGGAAGTGCGCCTCGCAAATTCATCGAATCCGTCGAAACTCCGACAGCCCACCGAGAAAATTATGATAACATACGCGCCCCAATGCAGAAAAAGCCGCGGGTGGCGGCCGCGACCGGCGTCGTGATAGGGTTCATCCTCGGTTTCTTCGCCGCTCGAACTCAGCAAGAGGCAACCGTCCCCGAGCCGGCGCCCCAGGCGCAGGCAGACTCCTCCGCTCTGCCATCCGATCATCCCCCGCCGGAAGTGCTGGAGCAGTTGGCCCGGCTCCAGGATCACGCCAGGGACCATCCCGAAGACACGGAAGTGCGAATTCGCCTGGGCAATTCGTACTACGACATGAAGCGCTGGGACGCGGCCGCCGCCTGGTATACGGAGGCCCTGGAATTGGACCCCGGCAACGTCAGCGTCCGCACCGACCTGGGAACGGCCCAGCTCTACCAGGGACAGGTGGAATCGGCCATCGAGTCCTATCGGAAGTCCCTGTCGCTGGATCCGAATCATCCCCAGACCCTGCAGAATCTGGGCATCGCGCACTACTTTTCCGGTGAGCTCGAAACGGCGATCCGGATCTGGCAGAGACTCTTGGCGGCCCATCCGGCGCATGCCGACAAAGAGAAGATCGAGGAATTTATCAACAACGCTCGCGAACGCCTGAATCAAGAGCAGTCCTGAGGATGGACGGTTGTTGTTCCGGATTCTGATCCTTCTGCTTCTCCTCCTGGTGGTGCGGGCACTCATCGCGCGCCTTTTCGGAGCGGGCCGAAACGCGTCGAGAAAACGTGCCCGGGACGGTTCCAGCAGAGTCCGCGCCACGGTCCGGGGCCGGATGGTGAAGGATCCGCAATGCGGAATCTACGTCGCTACCGACTTGGCGGTCCGAACCCGCAGGAAGAACATGGACCTCTACTTCTGCTCCGCGGAATGCCGGGACAAGTTCCTTCGGGGAGGCCGGGATCGGTAGACACCCGGACGAATCCGTTTCCTGGGGAGAACAACGACTTTGAGAGTAGGGGTCGTTTCCAAACCGCACCGCACCGAGTTCGCCCGCAACCTGGAGCAGATCCTGCTTTGGCTGCGGCGGCGAGGGTGCGAGACGCTGGTGGAGGAGAGTGTCCTGGAGAACTTCCAACTCTCGGGATACCCGGGTGTCAGCCGGGAAGAGATGCCATCGCGGGTCGACGCCATCATCGTCTTCGGAGGCGACGGCACCATCCTCTCGGTGGCCCGCGCCATCGGCGACAACACCGCGCCCATCCTGGCAGTGAACCTGGGTTCCCTGGGATTCCTCACCGAGGTCACTCTCGACGAGCTCTATGAAGCTCTGGAAAGGCTGCTGAAGGGCCAACACCGGATCGACGAGAGACGGCTTCTCGACGCCACCCTGAAGCGGGGCAACGGGTCCGGCGCCAGCTTTCACGCGCTGAACGACGTGGTCATCACCAAGGGCGCCCTGGCCCGAATCATCCAGCTCGATGCCTACATCGGCGAGGACTTCATGGCCACGTTTCTGGCCGACGGCCTCATCATCGCCACTCCGACCGGATCCACCGCGTATTCCCTCGCCGCCGGAGGCCCCATCGTGCTGCCTTCCCTGGCCTGCACCGTGGTGACTCCCATCTGTCCCCACACCCTGACCAACCGCCCCCTGGTCTTTCCTCCGGAGAGCGAGATCCGCATCATTCTGACTTCGGGCGAAGACGTCATGCTGACCGTCGATGGCCAGCAGGGAGTGGAACTCGCCGAAGGTGACCAGATCGTCTGCACCTGCTCCCGTCGTCGAATCGAATTGATCAAACCCCACAACAAGAGCTTTTTCGACGTCTTGAGAGAAAAGCTCAAATGGGCGCAGAGGTAGGAACTCATGTCTGCTCCATCCCGGTTGGAAAGGCTCCGGCAATTGGCGGCGCAGGGCTCCGGCGATCCATTCCCGCTCTATGGGCTGGCCATGGAGTACAAGCGGCTGGGCAGGATCGAGGAAGCCGTCCGGGCTTTCGGCCGGTTGTTGGAGCTCCACCCTCGGTACGTCCCGGCCTACTACCAGTTCGGAACGGCTCTCGTCCTGTCGGGAGGAATCGAGCAGGCTCGGGAGACCCTCGCGCGGGGCATCCGGATCGCCGAAACCCAGGGAAACCAGCATGCGCGGGAAGAACTGGTCCGGGCGCTGGAGGAACTGGAGCAAGAGGAAACCGGACCATGAATGACTCGACGGTGAATTTGGAGGGACGAGTTGCTCTGGTGACCGGCGCGGGCAACGGCATCGGACGCGAGGTGGCGTTCACCCTGGCTTCGGCAGGCGCCGCCGTCTGCTGCGTGGACCTGGAGCGAGACGCCGTGGAATCCGTGGCGGCTTCCATCCGGCAGCAGGGCGGCAGGGCGCTGGCACTGATCGCGGACGTGGCCGCGGAAGACGATGTGGAACGGGTCCACGAAGACTGCACAAGTGCGCTGGGGACGGTTCAGATTCTGGTCAACAACGCCGGCGTGCAATACCTCAGTCCGGTGGAGGAGTTCCCCATTCCGGAGTGGGACCGGCTCAACGGCATCCTGCTGCGGGGACCCTTTCTCTACATCCGGCGCTTCGTACCCGGGATGGCGTCCCAGGGGTGGGGACGGATCGTCAACCTCACCTCCATTCACGCCGTGGTGGCCTCGCCCTACAAAACGGCCTACGTGAGCGCCAAGCACGGCCTGCTGGGACTCACCCGCACCGTGGCCCTGGAAGTGGCCACCCGGGGCATCACGGTCAATGCCGTCTCACCCGGTTATACGAGGACGCGCCTGGTGGAGAACCAGATCGAGAAGCAGGCCGAGCTTCACGGGCTCTCGCGGCAACAGGTTCTGGAGAAGGTCATGTTCGGGCCCATCCCCCAAAAGGAGCTGGTGGAACCGGAAGAGCTGGCCCAGGCCATTCTTTTTCTCTGCTCCGAATCGGCTCGCCACATCACCGGGAACAACCTGATGGTGGACGCGGGCTGGACCGTGGCCTGAAAGCACGCCGCCAATTCCCGGCAGGATTCGGGTCAGACTGGATCAGGTCAGGAACCGGTCCCAGGTTTCCATTCGCGGTTCGGGCGGCAGCGAGACCGACCGGCCCGTCTTCAACGAAAGGGCAACGGCTTCCAGGAACTGCATGTAGAGCAGTCCTTCCTGGAAAGACGGCGCCACCGGCGTCCTTTGCAGGATGGCGCGGATGAACTGGGAGTCGGTGTCCTGCACCCGCTGTTCCTCACTGGGGACGGGAATCGTCTTGAACTCCGTGCCGGTTCCCGTGAGCCCCCGAATCTCCTCCGCAAAAAGCTGGTAGACGAGAGCGCCCCGGTCCCCGTAGATCTCGATCCGGCTTCCGGGCGATCCGGCGGCCCAATTGGAGAAGTGGTAAGTGGCGGTGGCGCCGCACTCGAGCCGGGCCGCCACCGCCACGGAGTCGGGCACTCCCATATCGGCGGAACCCCCATGGCGGTGCGACTGAGCCAGCGCCGCCACCTGGACCGTGGGCCCCAACCACCGATTGGCCACCTCGTTCCACATTCCCAGAGTCATGGTGTTGATTCCCGAGACCTGCGGGTCCCAACGGTAGCTCCGGTAACTGTTGGGATCGGTGTCCACGCTCATCCCGGTAATCCGGACCTCGCGGATGGTCCCCACGTATTCCTCTTCGTGGAGGAGACGGATCATGGCCCGGTCGCCCTTGAGACCGGGCAGCGGCGGGTACAGGGCCGTCACCAGGCGTGAGGACCGCGCCGCCTCCAACATTTTCTGCGCCTCATCCAGATTCCGGGCCATTCGGGCCTGGCAGAGGACATGCTTCCCGGCGTTCAGGGCCTCGACGGTGGCCGGCAGGTGCAGCACCGGCGGCGTGGCGATGATGACCGCATCCACCTCGGCCGAGTGGATCACATCCCGCCACCGGGAGACGGTGGCGCGGACGCCGAACCGGCCGGCCACCTCCCGGGCCTTTTCGGGATCGCGGGACCAGATCAGCTTCAGGTCCACGTCCGGGATCTTCTGAAGCGCAGGCAGGTGCCGATTCACCGCCACCCAGCCGGCTCCAATCAAGCCCACTCTCACTCTCTGCATGGCAGACTCCTAGAATGTCGCGATGGGATTCAACGGAGAGCCGGTCCCTCCCGGAACCGGAAGCGGAGCCGCCGTCAGCAGAAACTCCCAGCGCCCCTGTCTCTCGGCCTCGTTCCCCAGCGCCTCAAGGTCGCAATTGTCGAAGATGGGGACTCCCATGGAAACGAGCAGCAACTGATGGACCGGCTGGCCAGCGCCCTCGATCCGCGACGGGAGGACGTCCGACGCGGCGTCGCTGCCCACCAGGGCGACGTCCCGCTGCCGCAACCACTTGACGCAGGACGCGTGAAGCCCCGCGGAGCTGCTCCCCACGTCCCAGGGCCCCTTCTCGTCGCGCCGAGCCCAGCGGCCGGTCCGGATGAAGACCGCGTCGCCACTGGCCACTTCAACCCCGGCCTGCCGTTCCCAGGACTCCAGATCCTCGGGATAGATGGCCGTTTTCGGTTCCAGATAGGGCACCTTCTTGAGCCTCGGAATGTCCATCAGAATTCCACGGGTGAAGATGCCGTTCTTCAGCTCCAGGATCCCCAGCTTGCCGGCCCCCGCCTCGGTCACTTCCGACTCCGGAAAGCCGTTGTAGAGCTTTCCCCCATGCATCAGGTGACAGAGAGCATCGATGTGGGTGTGAGCGTATCCGTGATAGCGGACGGAGAAGACGTCGCTGGCAAAAGGAGGCGTCATCTTCATCTCTTGCACGAAGGGATAGGGGTTGTCGACGGCCTCGGCCATCTCCGCGTTCCGGGCCAGCGACACGGAGACCCCTTCCCGGACCAATTGGGCCGCTGCCCGCCGTTTGGCGGGGGTGATCAGGTTCACCGCACCCATCTCGTCCCCCTCGCCCCACCGGCCCCAGTTCGAGAGTTCCGTCATCCAGCGCTCGATGTCCGCGGCCGTCATTCGATGGCGGTCCGCCTCCTGCTCGCCCCCGCAGGCCAGATGCACTCCGGCGGAAAAAAGGCCAAGGCACAACAGAAGGATTCCTGAACTCACATTCGTCGATCTTCCCATTCCACTTCTCCTCCGGACCGGGTGTCCCTGAAACGCCCGCCGAGTGATTCCAGGTAGACCCGGCTCCGGTCGAGGTTCTCCCAGATTCGTTCGTCCGGCCGGACCTCGAAATGGGCCGGCCCCTTGTATCCATGCCGTGCCAAAACCGAAATCTGAGCCTCCCAGTCGATCTCTCCAGCCTCGATCGAGATCTGGAGCTCCCCTGCATGGAACTGCTTCAGGTGGACCATCGACAAATTGGCGGCGTCCAGGCTCCGGACGACCCCGGCCGGATCGGGCCGGTCGGAAGCGAACAACAGATTGACCGGATCGTAGCAGAGGCGGAGATGGTCCGAACGGCTTCCCAGCAGGCGGCGGGCCTCGCCCATCACCCGGGTGAAGCTGGTCCAAGGCTGCCGGGCATGCTCCAGCGAAAGCCAGCCTCCGGCGTCCGCCAGCGGTTCGGCGAGCCGGGCCACCTCATGGGCGGCCTGCGGTTCCCTGTCCCGCAACATTTCGCCGGTCGTCTCCAGGTCGACCAGCCGCAGGTGGGGACGAAAGCGGCCCGAGAGCGCCCGCGCGCCCTCCACTCCCGTTTGGAACAACGGGTCTTCAACGACTCCGCCGGGACCCAGGAACGGAAACGCGAGGGCCAGATCGAACTGGATTTCGGGGAAACGGTCCGCCAAGCGTCCGAGGGCGGGCACCTTGGGCACAAAGCCGTCCGGTTCCTCGAAAGAACCGAGGCAGGTCTGCCTCAATTCAACGGCGAGGTAACCTCGATCCAACGCCTGGCCCAGCAGGTCCTCCAGCCCGGATCCCTGTTCCAACTGCCATTGCCAGCAGTTGCTCACGATGCCGGGAATCATGCCCGGAGAACCCGCGGCCCTTCTCACGTCGACCCGGACCCCGCCTCGCTCTCCCCGTCACGCGGGATGATGACGAAGACCGCCTATTGCAAGGCTCCGGCAAGGTAGAGATTGCCAAAGTGCCAGATCAACGTGGTTTTGCCTTCCAGCTTGCCGTGGCCCGGCGCCAGGTCGAAGGAGACGTGGTGAGCGGTTCCCTCCGAATCGGAGAAGCTGGAATCCAGCGAGATCACCTTGGACTTGTCCGGAGCCATGCCGCGGGCCGGCTTGCCCGGATAGAGCGCCAGGGTCCAATCGCCGGCGTTCCTGATGGCGCCGATGGTGTAGTCGCCCGCCTGAATCATGGTGGAACCGGAAGCTGTGCCGCCGGAGAGGGAAAGGACGGCGCGGGTGGGGACGAAGTCCCCGACCTGGACCTTCTTTACATGCTCCATGTTGGCCGGCACGGTGTAGTAGGTGACGCTGGCCTCGACCTTGTTCGGAAGCGTGGCCTTCACCATCTTGTTGAGGTGGGGATGGGAAAGAAGCGTCGCGGACGCCCCCAGAAACAATGCGATTGCCGGCAAGTACCGAATCTTCACGGCGTCCCTCCTTTGTGGATTAATTTCGGATTCAGACCAGAATAGTACGTCCTTTCCGGGACTGCGGCAAGCTGGAGGCCTGGCGGACCGGGCGCCGTAGTAGACTGTGCGGCAGGGAGGCATGGAGATGGGCGAATTGAAGGGCAAGGTGGCCATCATCACCGGAGCCGGCCGTCTCAGGAGCATCGGTTTCGAAACCGCCATGGCCCTGGCCCGTTTGGGGGCCGACATCGCGGTCACCGGCACCGGCCGCGACCCGGAAACCTTTCCACCCGATGAGCGGAGACTGGGGTGGCGGGATGTGGAGAGCACCGCGGAGCGGGTACGCGGACTGGGCAGAAAAGCCCTCCCCGTCGTGACGGACGTGACCCGGGTGGCAGATGTGGACAGGATGGTCGCACGCACCCTGGAGGAGTTCGGCCGGGTGGACATCCTGATCAACAACGCGGCCATGCCGATCGGCCCCGACCGCGTCCCCACCGGCGAATTGGACCCGGACGTCTTCCAGAGGGTGCTGGACGTCAAGGTCCGGGGCACCTACCTTTGCGCCCGGGCGGTGATCCCCTCTTTGATCCGGCAGGGGGACGGGGGGAAGATCGTGAATGTGGCCTCTTCGGCCGGCAAGCGGGGAGCCGCCGAAGCCCTGGCCTACTGCGCCGCCAATTTCGCCCAGGTCGGCATGACCCAGTCCCTGGCGCAGGAACTGGGCCCCCACCGGGTCAACGTCAACTGCATCTGCCCCGCCGCCGTGGACACGTCACGCATGGACCGGTTCGGCCGGGGAGAAGAGTGGGAAAAGATGGGAGAGTCGCACCCCATCGGACGCACCGGGACCCGGGAGGAAGTGGGGGCGTTCATCGCCTATCTCTGCACCGGGGCGGCCTCCTGGATCCATGGCCAGTCCATCAACATCGACGGTGGAATGGTCATGGAGCACTGAGGGTTCGGAGAGAGAAGAGGAATGAGAGACGAGAGACGCCGGATCAAGTCTCTTCCCAGCGTTCCGTGATCCGGCCCGACTCGGGATCCTTCAAGATGAGCTTCAGGCGTCCATCCGGCATTCGCTCCCGCTTTACAACGAGACTCCCTCCCAGCGTCTCGGCCACCGCGCCGCCGGCCGGCGCCTCGCGAATTCCACGCCAGGGATCCGGATCAACGGGCTCCCACCGTTTGGACTCGGCGGAGCGATAGCAGGCGTCGATGACTGCATTGACCACGTAGCCGTCATAGAAGGTCTCCCGCGGGGAGCGTCCAGCCTCCATGGACCGGAACATGTCATCGAACATGCGGCCGAATCCCAGTTGCTCCACCTCATCGCCCACGGGAAATGTCCACCCGGCCTCGGCCTCCGCCTTCTCCGCCACGTAGCCGGCCCCTCCCTTCGAGGAGTAGACCTCGAACCCGGTCCTGAGGAAGTGGTTGAGCCAGATGGTGCCCTCGGTTCCCGAGACTTCGTCTCTCAGGTCCATGCCCCCGCGAAAGGTCCAGCTCACCTCGAACTGACCCAGCGCCCCGCCGTCGAAACGGATGAGCGTCACCGAGTTGTCCTCGCTCTCCACCGGATGGACCAGGGTATCGGCCCAACACAAGACCTCCCTGGGGTAGACCTCCTTGCCCACGAAACTGCGGATGATCTCGATGCAGTGGCAGCCCAGGTCGACGATGGCGCCCCCGCCGGTCCGGGAATGGTCCCAGAACCAGGCGCTGTGGGGCCCCGAGTGGGCCTCCCGGGAACGGACCCAGAGAATCCGGCCCAGGGCGCCCGACCGCACCGTTTCCACGGCCTTCAACGTCTTGGGGGTGTAGACCAGGTCTTCCAGATACCCGGCAAACACGCCCGCCGCCTCCACCGTCTCCAGTATGCGCCGGGCTTCGGCACCAGTCCGGGCCAGTGGCTTGGTGCACAGGACCGCCTTGCCCGCGCGGGCGGCCAGCTCCACCGCTTTCAGGTGCAGGTCATTGGGAAGCCCAACCACCACGACCTGGGTTTGGGAATCTCCCACGGCTTCCTCCAGGTCCGCCGTCCAACGGGGAATGCCCCACCGGCGCGCGAATTCCCGGGCCCGCTCCAGCCGCCGGGAATAGACCGTCAGAACCTGTTCCCGGCCCCTGCGTTGCAGCGCCTCCGTATAGAACCCGCCGATGAGGCCGGTCCCCAGCATGGTGATGCCGGTCATCGTCTCGATTCGCCTCCTTCGGCCTCCCGTTTTTCGCCGGCATGAGGTTGCACCGGTCTGGCGGCAAGAGCCCTGGCCCGCTGCAGCAGGCCGTTCAACCGGGCCGCATCCGGCCAATCCGGATGATAGTGGAGAAACTCGGCCAGCTCTCCAGCGGTCGCCGCATAGTCCTTCCGATACCAATAGATGTCGGCCAGGATCAACTGGGGTCCGGAATGGTGCCGGGGGGCGAGCTGCTTCGCCCGATTGAGGTGTTCGACCGCCTTTTCGTGACGCCCCAGTTGATAATAGGTCGTTCCCAACTGAGCGTGGGCCAGTGGGTCCTTTTCCTTCATCCGGACGGCCCGAAGGTTCATGCCCAGCGCCTTGTTCGTCTGGTTCAACTCCAGCAGGACCGCGCCCAGATTGACCACGGGCGGATAGGACTCTGGAGAGTGTTTGAGGGCCTGGCGGAAACAATGCTCGGCCCGGGGGAAATCCCGGGAGACGTAAGCGATGGTCCCCAGGCGGTTCCAGGCCTCCGCGTATCTGGAATCGATCGCGACCGCCTTCTCCAATTCCTTGACCGCTTCGGCCGACTCTCCTTTCTCCAGTTTCTTCAACGCCTTCCGGTACGCCTTCACGGCCTTCGAGTCCACCGACAAACGCGTCGCCGTGACCGTGGCCATGGGCTCGGCCAATGCGGTAGGTTCGAACACGAAAGTGGCCTCGATTCGTCCTTTTTTGTCGGCAAAGGTGGGCCCGACGTCCACGGTACGCTTCATCTCGCCCATCCCCGGAACCAGGATCGCCATCTTGTAGGAGGACTGGGGGAGCTTCTTGATCCGGAACCGACCATTCCAGCCGGCGAGGGCCCTTCGCCGTAATGGGAACCGCACCGCCTCCAGGATCACAACGGGGGCGCTTCCACGGAAAGATCCTCCGTCCGGCAGCACGATCCGGCCCCGGAGCTCGTACGGACCCTCGCGAGCGGTCTTCTTGGATGCAGCCTGTAACGTTGAAGGGACCAGACCGGAGAGAACCAGCAATGCGATGGCTGGGAGTCTGCGCCGTAGAAATGATCGTAGCGCCAAGGAACCCCCTACCTGATGATCCGGGCCATCACCAGAGCCGCCAGAAGTCCACCGGCGAGGAGGTCCGCAAAGACCAGGACGATATACCCGGTGGAGAAATGCCACCAGTTCCAGTTCGGGAGATGGCACAGGACTCCGGCAGTCAAGAGCAGGAGAACCACGAATCCCACCCGTCCCCAATAGCCGCCAATTCCGGCCCTGCCCAGCAGCAGGGAGATCAGGAACGCTCCCAGGACCTGGATGCCCATTTGGGTGAACAGGGGCCGGACCATGGATGTCATTCCTCCGGGATGAAAGACGACGAAGGCAAACGGACCCCGCGCCCTTTTCTCCGCGGCTTCTTCGTCCTGCCCGCCCGGATAGATGTAGATGCCGGACTGGGACGCATTCTGCGTGAGGACCGAAGCGACGGCGTCCTCGTCCCGGAATTCTCCGAAGACCCCCTGGTGAAAGGGGAGGATCGCCCAGTAGAGGACTCCCCAGACGAACAGCACGCCCCCGCCGGCCAGAGCAGCCTTGATCACCGCCCGATTGATTCGGCTCATGGTTCGTTTCTCCTTTCAGAAATGAACCGGCGAGAGTCTCTGGAGCCTGGGAGCCTGCGCGGCATTCCGGCCCTGCGAATCGGGGAATGCGCCGGCTACGACTCGAGAGTTTGCGTCCGTCCCGTCTCCGCCGCCCGGTAGAGGCCGAAGATGGTCCTGAGCACGCTCAGACTCTCTTCGGCGCTCTTTCCCGAGTCTCCCGAGCCCTGGGCACAGTCCACCGCGGCCTGGATGATCCCCAGATAAAAGTTCGTCCCCCGGCTGTACGAGAAGGTCTGGATCCCCTGAGGCATCCCCTCGAGGGTCAAGTACCATTCCAGCGGCTGCTGCGCCGTCAGGTCGAACCGGAGCCAGCCCTTCTCGCCCCAGATGGCGATGTGACTGTGGTATCCGCGGTCCAGGTAGTAACCCGAGTGCATGGTGCCCACCATGCCGCTTCTGTAGAGGAGGCTGAGCACGGCGGCATCCTCGATATCCACCGGCTGGCCCCCAACGTTGCTGGTGAAGCCCGCCACCTTGTGCACTCGATCTTCGGTGATGTACTGGACCAGGTCGAGCCAGTGGATTCCCAGCCAGATCAGGTGTCCCCCGCCGGAAAGGGCCTTCTTGGAGACCCAGGAATTTTGCGTCCTGGGCCGGGTCAAACGGGTCTGGTCCGCCACCATGTAGACATCGGCGCTGAAGAGCTTTCCCAGCTTTCCGGACTGAACCAGTTCCCGAGCCTTCTGGACCGGAGGAGTGAACCGATTGGCCATGGCCAGCATCAGGCACAGGTTCCTGGACGTCGCCAGATCCGCCAACTTCCGGAAGTCCTCGATTCGGACACAGGATGGCTTCTCGCACACCACGTGGGCGCCGGACTCCAGGGCGGCCTGGATCCGCTTGGGCGCCATGTGCGCCTCCGTGGTCACCAACACCAGTTGCGGCTTCTCGGCGGAGAGCATTCTCCGGTAGTTCCGGTAGGTCTTGAGCTCCGGATAGCGCTCCTTGAGGATCTCCCCGGCGTCTTTGAAATGGCGTCCGGTGGAGTCGGCGATGGCCACCTGCTTCACTCCCCGGCAGGTGGCGAACGACCTCATGTAGTGGCTCAGGTGGGGTCCCCTGTGCTTGGTGATGATGCCGACGCGGATGTCTTCGGACATGGCGAAATCTCCTCTGGGTGTCCTCTATTTCAGTTGGATGGCCCGGCCGCTCCGGGACGAGGCATAGACCGCCTCCACGACCCGCTGGGCGGCCACTCCGTCCTGGATGGTGATGGCCGGATCGCGGTCTTCGGCCAGGGCCTCCGCGAACTCGGTTAGAACCTGAACGTGGGTGCTCTCTTCGAACTCGAACCTCTCCTCACCCTGACGGGTGGACAACAACAATCGTCCCCGGGAAAACTTCTCATGCAGCGGCGAGGACTGGAGGATGCCCTCCGTTCCCACGATCTCGATCATGGAGTTGCGGTCCTCGTCCGGGTCCCCACTGCTCCAGTGGGCGGTGACGACGGCCTGGGCGCCGTTCGCCATGCGCAGCAGGGAACTGGCCGTATCTTCCACGGCATAGTCGCCCGACAGCACGTCGGTGAAGGCGGCGACCTCGATCACTTCGCCCAGGAAGAAGCGCAGCAGGTCGATGGCGTGAGACGCATTGTCCATGTAGGGACCGCCTCCGCTCAACGCCGGGTCCTGGCGCCACGCCTCCGGGTTGGCCAGGCTCCGGCCTGAGAAATTGACACGCGCCGAGGTGACCTGCCCGATGGCGTCCGCTTCCAGGAGCTCCTTCAGCTTGCGATGCCTGGCGTTGAAGCGCTGGTAGTAGCAGGTCATGAAGGTGATCGCCGCCCGCCGGCAGGCTTCCTCCATTGCCTCGCCTTCGGCAACGTTCAGCGCCAGCGGCTTCTCGCACAGGACGTGGCGTCCCGCGGAGGCGGCGGCCAGCGTATCCGGCAGATGACGGGCCACGGGAGTCGCCACGTAGACGGCCTCGACTTCGGAATCGGCCAGCAGATCCTCCAGCTTGTCGTAGCCGCGCCTGGCGCCGTGCAGGCGGGCGAATTCCCGGGCTCCCTGGAGGGTCGTCCGGGTCACCGCCGCCAGCTCGCTGTGGGGACATTCCCGCATGGCCGGCGCCATCACCCGGTGCGCGATATCTCCGGCGCCTATGATGCCCCACCCGACTTTGGGGATCTCCGGCATCGTCCTCTTCTCCTGGACCTCCTGAATCACGGCTATCAGGAATAGGCCACCGTCCGGCTGGCCTCTTCACGAGCCGCATCGTAGGCGGCGAAGACCACCCTCAGTGAATTCAAGCTCTCCCGGGTGGTGATGGGAAACGGGCCCAGCCCGCGAGCGGCATTCACCGCCTCTTCCATCATCAGCGTGTAGGTATTCGGTTCCTGGGGGTAGTAGTACGATCGGACCTTGCCCGGGGCGTCCGGGTGCGTGGAGTACCAGGTCATGGGGGGACCGGCGGCCAGGTCGAACTGGAGCCAGCCCAACGAGCCCCAGAACTTGACCAGGGTGCTGTATCCCTGGGGCAGATAGTAACCCGTGTTCAGGGTTCCCACCGTTCCCTGACCCATCCGGTAGGCCAGGACGGCCGAATCCTCCAGGTCGACCGGCTGGTCGCCGACCTTCTCGGCGAATCCGGCAACCTCGGTGATGGTGTCTCCGGCGATGTAATGGGCCAGGTCCAGGTAATGGATTCCGTGGTAGATGAGCTTGCCGCCGCCGGCCCGCTCGCGGGACGCCACCCATCGGGTCCAGTAGGAAGGCTTGGTCAGACGGGTGTGGTCCGCCACCAGGTGAATCGACGTCCCATAGAGCTTCCCCAGCAAGCCCGATTCCACCAGCTCCCTCGCCTTTCGGGCTGCGGGATTGGTCCGGTTCGTGAGGCCCAGCATCAGCTCCAGATTCTTGGATTCGGCCAGGCGGGCCACCTTTTCGAAATCGGACAGGCGCACGCAGCCCGGCTTGTCCGTCAGCACGTGGGCTCCCCCCTCAAGGACCGCCTCCACGACGGGGGGCGTGTGTACCGGCTCCAGGGCCATCAGCACCAATTGGGGACGAACCTCTCCGATCATCCGGCGGTAATCCTTGAAGGTCTGAAATTCGGAGGCCCGGGGTCCCAGGTACTCGCGGCCCTTCTCGAAGAATTCGCCCGACTCGTCGGCGGCGGCCACCATCTCGACACCGTCCAGGACGCCCAGGGTCCGGGTGAACCAGCTCAGGTGCTGGCCTCCCGGCTCCGTAATGATCCCGACGCGCACGGACTCCGCAGAGGACTCCGCCAGGGCTGTTCCGGACCGGAGGCTCCGGGCGGCCTCCAATCCCAGCAATCCTCCGCCGGTGGTGAAGGCGGTCTCCTTGAGAAACTGTCTGCGATCCATTCCTCGATTCCTTTCCGTTGACAGCCCGTGGCAAAAGTCGTCACGGACTGTTAAGCGCCTCACGCCGAATCCACGGATCCGAAAGTTCGCAGTAAAGCGTACCAGCCCCCGGCGAAAGTCGCCACGGCCGCAAACCGATCCCGGCCGGGCGTTCTTCCGCACGTCATTCGGGGAGACGGTCAATTGCCGGCCGTCTCCGGCGGCGACATAATGGCGCTTGAAATGACCCGGATTCAGGTGGCGACCTATGACGGTCCCGGGACTTCTCCGCGTATCCGCACCGTACCGAGGCCGGCGACGCCCCGCAAGGCGGCGCTCATCCGGATCGAGGCTTGCGGCGTCTGCGGCACCGACCTGCACATATTGAAGGGTCATTGGCCCAAACCTCTCCCCTGGCCCCTGACCCTGGGCCACGAATTGGCGGGCGTGATCGAGGAGATCGGTCCGGAACTCGATTCGGATTTCATGGGAGAGCCATTGGAAACGGGCGCCCGGGTCATGCTCCCGCCGCTGATGCCTTGCGGCGAGTGCTACTACTGCGTCCACTATCCGGCCCAGGCCAACAAGTGTCTCCAACCCACCTACTACGGCCGCTACATCCCCTTCGAGAAGCCCCCCCATCTCTGGGGCGGATGGGCCGAGATGGTCTACGTCGACCTGGAGATGTTTCCCGCCACCAAGATCTACCGCCTGCCCGAGGGGTTGTCGTCGTTGCGGGGCACTCTCTCGGAGCCTCTCGCGTGTTGCGTCCGGGCCCTGAACCGGGCCGTCTCGGCGGGCGGATTTCGCTCGGGCGACACGGTGGTCATCCAGGGATCGGGTCCCATCGGCCTGCTCTGCCTGGTGGCCGCTCAGGAGATGGGAGCCGGACGGGTGGTGGTGGTCGGCGCGCCCGAGAATCCGCGTCTGGCCCTCTGCCGCCGCTTCGGAGCCGCCGGCACCGTGTCGTTGGAAGAACACCCGGAGCCTCGATCCCGAATCGAAGCCGTTCGCCGGCTGGCGGGAAGATTCGGAGCCGATCTGGTGGTGGAGGCCAGCGGGCACCCGTCGGCGGGCCCGGAAGGGATCGAGATGCTCCGGGACGGGGGCACCTACGTCGAGATGGGTCAGTTCACCGACGCCGGCTCCATCGAGACCAACTGGCACCGCATCTGCTCCAAGGACATCACCATACTGGGGAGCTGGGCCTTCACGGCCAACGACATTCCGCTGGGCATCCGGATGTTGGAACGGTGCCTGGACCGCTATCCGTGGGACCGGATGCAGGTCCTCTTCCCGTTCAGCCGGGAGGGGATCATGGCGGCCACCGAAGCCGCGTCCGGGATGCGATGCGTCAAGGCCACCATCGTTCCCGGTTTGGCGGCGGCGTAGAGTCTTCGCCGGTTCCCCCTCCCCCTCCGATCCGGCTTGCCAGCATGCACGGCGGCGGCGTAATCTCAGGCTGACGTCATTCCCATGAACCCGCCTTTGGAGGAGACCGGCCCATGTTCAACCGGAGATGGTTCCTGACCCTATTGTCGACCTCGCCCTTCCTGGCCAATTTCCGCCCGTTGTTCGGCAGATTGAACAATCGAGACTATTTTGCAGAACTCGGCGTCCGTCCCATCATCAACGCGGCGGGAACCTCCACGGCCCTTTCGGGCAGCTTGATGCGGCCCGAAGTGATGCATGCCTGGGAATACGCCACCCGGAAATTCGTCAACCTGGACGAACTCCACGACGCCGTGGGCGAGCGGATCGCTTCCCTGGTCGGCTCGGAGGCCGCCCTGGTCAGCGCCGGGGCCGCCTCGGCCCTGACGCTGGGCACGGCCGCCTGCATGACCGGGAAAAACCAGGAGTTCATCCGCCGCCTCCCGGACACCTCCGGAATGCGCGACGAGGTCATCATCCAGAAGTCGCATCGATTCGTCTACGACCACGCCGTGCGAAACTGCGGGGTCCGGATGGTGGAGGTGGAGACGGCGGAAGAACTGGAGGCAGCAGCCGGTTCACAGACGGTCATGATGCTGTTTCTCAACCTGGCCGACGAGAAGGGCCAGATTCAGGCGGCCGAGTTCGCCGGGCTGGGCAGGAAGCTCGGAATTCCCACCTTCATCGATTGCGCGGCCGACGTCCCACCCGTGGAGAATCTCGGCAAGTTCATCCGCATGGGGTTCGACCTGGTCACCTTCTCCGGGGGCAAGGCGATGCGCGGTCCTCAGAGCACCGGGCTTTTGCTGGGGCGCAAGGACCTGATCGCAGCCGCCAGGCTCAACGGGTTGCCCCATGCCGACAGCATCGGCCGGGGCATGAAGGTCAACAAGGAAGAGATGCTGGCCATGATGGTGGCGGTGGAGACCTACCTCGAGCTCGATCACGAGAAGGACTGGAAAGAGTGGGACCGGCGGGTCGAAACCATCGCCAGGAGCGTCGAGAAGATACCGGGAACCCGGACCCGGAGGTTCGTCCCCCCCATCGCCAACCATTCGCCTCAACTGCACATCGGATGGGACCGGTCCCGGGTCCCGGTCCACCGGGACCAGGTCGTCGAACAGCTCCGCGACGGGGAGCCCTCCATCATTGCCCGTCCCTGGGAGAAAGAGGAACTGGAAGTCCTGGTGTGGACCCTGCAGCCGGGAGAGGCGAAGATCGTGGCCCGGCGAATCGCCGAGATCCTGAAAGCGGCGGTCTGAGAGGAGTGGGACCCGGAAGAGAGGTCCCTTTGCGGGTTTCCCTGGAACTTTCGGACATCCAGCCGGTGATGGATCGGGAGAGAACCCGACGGTTCAGATCTCCGTCAGACGCTGGTCCGAGTCGCCGAAGTGCTCCAGGTGGACGTCGAACTTGTCGAGCAACGACAAGTAGAGGCTGCACATCTTCCGGTTGGGCCGCTCCCGGTAGTCCAGGATCCGTCCCCCCTGAATCTGGCCGCCACCTCCGCCCAGGAGCACCACCGGCAACTGAGTGGCGTCGTGCCGGCCTGTGAGCATGCTGGAGCAGTACATGAGCACCGAGTTGTCCAGCGCCGTCCGCTCTCCCTCCTGGATCTGGTCCAGCTTCCGGGCGATGTAGCCGTACTGCTCCAGGAAGAATTGATTCACCCGCAGCCATTTTTCGTTGTTGCGGTGAGACAGCTCGTGGTGGCCCACGTCGACGCCAAGGTGGCGAAACAAGAGGTAGCTGTGGTCGTTGTTGAGCTTGAGGGTGCAGACGCGGGTGGCGTCGGTCTGAAATCCCAGCACCACGATGTCGCACATGAGCCGCATGTGCTCTTCCAGATCCTGAGGAATGCCGTCGGGAGGACGCGGCACGTTGGGCTTGTCCAGGGTCGGCCGCCAACCCTGCAACTCGCCCTTGTTGCCGGACCGCTCGATGCGCTGCTCCACCTCGCGCACCGAATTGAGGTACTCGTCCAACTTGTACTGGTCCCGCGAGCTGATGGACCGCCGGAAGGAGTGGGCCTCTTCCAGAACGGCATCCAGCACGCTCCGGTCTCCGCGCTCGACTTCGTCCTTGAACAAGCGGTCGAAGGCCAGGGCCGGATAGAGTTCCAGAGGCGTGGGCGCCGTGGGCGAGCTCCAGGAGATGTGGGAGCTGTAGAGCATGGAGTAGTTCTTGTGGATTCCCGGATTGGACCGCTCGCAACCCAGGACCAGGCTCGATACCTTCGTCGACCGTCCATAGCGCTGGGCGATGACCTGATCCACGCTGGTCCCGGAGCGGATTCCCCCTCCCGACTCCAATGGCGCTCCCGAAAGGAGGTTGCCGGTCTGGGAACTGTGGATGTTCCCCTTGAGGGCTTCTTCGTTGTAGAGGCCCTGGACGAAGGTCAGCTTCTCGCGGAAATCGTTCAGCGGCTCCAGCACCCGGCCCAGCCGCATTTCGGATCCTTCTCCCTCGGCCCACCAATGCTTGGTGTGAAAGCCGTTGCCGGAGAACAGGACGGCGAAGCGCAGCGGCGCCTGGTTTCCGCCGTTGACGGCCGCCTTGGTTGCGGCGCCCCAAACGGGCAGCGACTCCATCCAGGGCAACGCCATGGTGACGCCGACCCCACGCAGGAAAGTCCGACGAGAATGTTGCTGAATCTTCATGATGCGCCTCACTGGTCCAGGTCCAAGGGTCTTGGCCGCGATTTTAGCACAGGAACCCGCGAAAAATCGCCGCCGCGGAATACGACCGGCGACTCATCCCGCGGAGCGGAATTCACCTTCCGGCCGGGGCTCCAATCCCCCCTCATTCCAGGTTTCCCGCTCCCGCCGAGCGGGCCAGTTGCAGCTCCCGGCCCCGGATCTCCCGGAACTGCCGGCTCCGGACGATCATGTCGACGGCGACCGAGAAACGGTAATCGTTTTCCGCCATCCGGTCCCGTATTTCGTTCAGGAGCGGCTGATCCGAGAGTTGGACCTCGCGGCCCACGGCGTAACCCAGAAGCTTGCGGTAGAACTGGCCGAAAATGGCGTCCCGCCGTTTCCGGACCAGGTAGTCCCTGAGTCCGGACAAGCCGTCGATCTCGGTCCCGTCCGGCAGGGTGGTCCGAGTATCGATGACGCGCCCTCCCAGATCGTGCTGGCGGCGGCGCCCGATGGCGTCATACCCCTCCAGGGCGAAACCGAAGGGATCGATCTTCAGGTGACAGCCGGAACACTGGGGGTCGCTGCTGTGCCGCGCCACGAGCTCCCGCACGGTCAGACCGTCGGTGGCGATCTCATCCGGGGGCAACTGGGGCACGTCTTGGGGCGGCCGGGGAAGCTTCTCCCCCAAGAGGACCTCGCTGACCCAGTTGCCCCGCAGAATCGGGCTGGTCCGCGAGGCGCCGGACTGCCGGGCCAGGGTCGTGGCGAAGCCCAGGATTCCGCCGCGGCCCTGCGATCGGACCCCTTCCACCCGGCGCCAGTTCTCCCCCTCCACGCCCTCGACTCCGTAGAAGCGGGCCAGCCGCTGGTTCAGGAAGGTGTGATCCGAATCCAGCAGAGTCAGCAGCGAGGCGTCGCGCCGAAACAGGTCGGTGAAGAACCGGATCGACTCCTCGTACATGTCCGTCCTCAGATCGTCGAACTCGGGAAAGTGTTTCTCGCTCTTCTCGTCCAGGGTGTCGAATTCGTGGATGTGCAGCCACTGGCAGGCGAACTCGGTGGCCAGGCGCCGCACTCGCGGGTTTTTGAGCAGGCGCCGGGCCTGTTGGGACAGGACCTCGGGGTCTTGCAGGCGCCCGGCGGCAGCCAGAGATCGGAGTTCCCCATCCGGAAGCGACGACCAGAGGAAATAGCTCAGCCGGTTGGCCAACTCCCAATCGGAGACCGGACCGCCGGGACCGGCGGGCGCCTCTTCCAACCGGTACAGGAAGGGCGCCGAGACCAGCATGCGGGCCAGCGTCAACCGGAACGCCTCCTCGTGGTCCATCTCTTCGTGGCGAAGCCGGCGATAGAGGCCGCGCAACCGGTCCTTCTCATCGCCGCTCAGGGGACGCCGATAGGCCCGGGGGGCAAAATCGACCAGGGCGTCGAGCTGGACCGGCTCGTCCCGGAGGAGACGCTTACGGAAGTCGGCGGCATCCCGGTCGTAGAGACGGCGCAGCGGAAGCACGGCCTCGTACTGAGTCCGGTCCTCCAGACCGTTCCCCTGGAACGCCTCCTCCAGCAGGTCCAGGGCCAACACCCGCTGGAACGCGCTGTGGCTGACGTAGTGCAGCTCGTCCCAGAGCCGGTCGAGCCGCGCTTCCTCCTCCGGTTCCAGCATGAGCCGTGCCAGGTGGTCGTCCTCCCGGTAGAAGAGGTTGATGGTGAGAACCTCGTCCACGGGTACGATCTGGTTGTAGCAGAGGGTGGCCGGAAACAGTTTCCGGTGTTCGTCGAACGCCGCTTCCATGCTGGCCCGTATGGGACTCTCGGAAGCGATGAGGATGGGCTTCAAGAAGGAGACGGCCCGGCTCTCCGAGAAGACCTGCGTGACCCTCGAGAAGGTGACCATGACCTGGCTGGGAAGGAGACTGGTATCTGCCGCCGCGGCGCCGGGCGCCAGGTCGACCTGAACGCTGCCCATTTTTCCGGTCTGCTCCTCCAGCACGGCGGTGGTGACGAAGTCGTAGCCGGCAGCGAGACGGCCCGGAATGCGGATCTGAATCACCGAGGGCGCCTGGACACAGAGCGAGTCGGCGTCGACGGCCCGCCCGTCCGGATGCCTGCCGAAGAGTCCCGGGTCCAGCCCCCATTCGGAGGTGTCGTCCGCGGCCCCTCCATCCAAGGCTTGGGCGAGCCTTTTCACGTCCCGCAGCAGAATGTCGGGCCGCCCGTGCGCCGCCAGGCGCGGCCGTTGCCAAACCACGTAATCGTGATCGTTCCCGTCACCGGCATCCCCCACCACCAGCGAAAAGACCAAGTCCTCGGGCTTGCGGCCGTCGGCGAATTGCGGCACCGAAAAACAGACCCGTTTTTGAGTGACCAGAGGATCGACCGGCTCCATCCAGCGGGAGGGGCCCCCTTTCCGTCCGATGAGACCCACGGGGCCGAAGGTCCAGAGGCCTCGCTGCCAATCCCTGATCCGGCTCGCCAGCGACGGGACGTCCTCCAACCCGGCACTCTGCCAAGCCGCCCGGAGATGGTCCAGCAGGAGAGTGGTCTTACGGTCCGCGAGATGAGTCCAAAGCAGATTCAGATACTTGGCGCTCAGACCACGTTCGCGGGCTACGGTCCGGACGCTCTTCCGGCCGCTTCGCAGGGCGTCCCGTTCCGAGAGAGTGGCGGACAAGTATTTCTCCAGAGGCAACCGTCCGGCCGATCCGATGCGGGTGTCGCTGTGGACGGCGAGGTTGCCGACGGCCGAACCGACTCCGAAGTCGGCCGTCTCCACGTACTCTCCGTAGAGACCGCGGATCCGGCCCAGCACCTCGTCGGTCCAGTCGCGCCGTGTGCTATGGGGCGAGAAACGGAACCCGTCCGGCACCAGCACCGCGTGACCGGCGATCTCCTTCCCGGCGTCCAGGTACTTGCCCAGGAGCGCCGGCGACATGACCAGCGCATTCCCGGTGTTGGTGAACCCCTCGCCGGCCGCACTGTCGGTGGGGAACTCCCGGGCCGGGTCCAGATCGATGCCGGTCAGGTCGCGGACGGTGTAGGTGTACTCGGCGTTGTTGAGCCGTCGCAGGACGACGGGACCCGGATCACCGGCGTTGGCCAATGACTCGGCCTGGAGGTAACGGTCCACCCAGTCCCTGAGATGCTGCTTCTCTCCGGGCGCCGGCTGCTTGGCGAACCCGGGGGGCATCTCGCCGTTGTCCAGCATCTCGATGACCTTGAGCCAGGACTTGGTGCCGCCCCTCACGTCGGCCAGGTTCGCGAACTGCTCCAGGTCCAGCTCGCCCACCTGCTTCTCGGTGGAGTGGCACGACAGGCAGTACTGTTGCGTCAGAGGCCGGATACGGTCCCGGTATTCGACCGCCAGCTCCCGGAACACATCGCCGCCGGTCTCGGCGGCGGGGGTCGCCGCCGCAGAACTCCAGAGGACCAGCAAAGACACCCACGCAAAACGTCGAAAGAACGGCATAATTCCCTTGCCTTCCCGGAATCCGGGGACCCCCGGCGTCATGTTCGGACGGTCCGGCTCCGCGGCCACCGGACTGTGGTTTAGAAGTTTACTGCAACGACGGCTGGTTGTAACCCGTCCTTCGACGCCGCTTCACGCCGTGAGATTCCCGCCTGCCGCCCTGACCAACGATGTGCCGGCCCAGCTCAACCAGGATACAATGGCGCCGTAGCGATCCAGGCCGAGCCGGACGAAAGGAAGCCGTGGCCGCACCAACCGACGAACATGACAGCACCGGCGCCAGCCGCACCGCCGAACTCGCGGCGGTGAGCCGCGCCCGGCACCTGCTCCGGCACCGGAAACCCCATATCTTCGAAGATCCGTTCGCCATCCACCTGTTGGGAAAGCGGTGGCGAAGAATCGTAGCGTCGCGTCTCCTCGACTGGGTGCTGGCGACGATCGTCATGAACAAACTGGTGCCCATCAGCATCCAGCAGTTGACCCGCGCCCGGTTCGCCGAAGAAACGCTCGAGACGGCGGCCGAAAACGGCGCGACCCAGTACGTGATCCTGGGCTCCGGCTTCGATTCCTTCGCCTTCCGCCGGCCGGACCTGGATCTGACCGTATTCGAAGTCGACCGGGCGGAGATGATTCGCCTGAAGGTGGAACGGCTGGCCGCCGCGAATCTGGAGATTCCCGCTCGTTTGCGTCTGGTTCCCTTCGACTTCGAGAGAGGCGACCTCCGAAGCGCGCTGACTGCCGCCGGGTTCGATCTCGGCGCACGCTCCTTCTTCAACTGGATGGGAGTCACCTACTACCTCACCCGGGCGTCCATTCTCGAGAATCTGGATCGGCTGGCGGAGATCGCAAGTTCGGGATCGGAGATCGTCTTCGATTACCTGATCGCGGCCGAGTGCGTGCCGCCGGAAGACCGCGATCTCTTTTCCCGGCTGATGGCGTTCGTGGAGAAACGGGGCGAACCCATGATTTCGCGCTTCGACCCGGCCCGCGTGGGCGCCATCCTGAACCCGCGCGACCTTTGGGAGATCGTCGGCAACGACTCGCCGGCGGATCACCACCGCAAGTATCTGGAAGGACGAACCGATCTTCCGCCTCTGGCCCCCATCACCTGGTGCCTTCACCTGAGAAGGAGCGCCGCCGGCCCGAAGCCGGCGTGAGAAGGGGAAGAAATTCCTCGCCCTCCGGCTATCGCAAGTGGGCGATCTCGATTCCGCCCCAATGTTGGTTCAGGTACTCCGCCACCAGCCGGCGATGGCAATGGTGCGGTCGGTCCTCGCTGCACAGGAGGCAACCGTCGCTCAGCACATCCTTCGGCGTCGTCGCTTCGATTCGCCGCTGGCGCATCAGTGCGATGAAACGCCTCTCAAAAGTGCCCCAGCGAATGGTCTTTTTTCGATACGCACCCAACAGCTCCCTGGTGGGGGCGAGGCTGGGCAGATGGACTTAGTCCGTCCCGCAAATTTCGCCGAGGAAGTAGGTCAGGTCGTTTTTCTTGGCGAAGCCGGCGAGTTGGGAGGTATTGTGGATCCGCACGTCTACGATCCGCCGGGCACCCGACTTGCGCAACAGGTGAAAGAAACGCTTGGCGGGTTTTCTGGTGAATCCGATGGTGGACAACTTCATTGCATTGACTCCGCGAAAGTGGCGGCCAGACTCTTGTCCCTGAAGCCAATGCGCCTCACTTGGCGTTCAACGGCCTCGGCGATCATCACATCCCTGTGAGGTTCAGTCTGGCGAATCAGAGGGCCCTCACGCGGAAGTACGAGTTTGATCAGACGAGTCATCGCTTGGTCGTGCGACTCCAGGCTGCCGTCAGCATGAATGTGGTCGACCTCGACGCTCCGATTGTCGAGTTTGCAGGCGACGAGCAGCGTCCGGTGGCATTCGAGCGGCTCTTTCTCCGCGCACATAAGTGCTATGCGGTGTCTGGCGGCTCCGTCAACGACGCGTGCAAGTCCACGTTTGAACTTCCCGGTTGCGGCGACTCGATCGAAAACGATACGTCCCTCTTCGTCGTAACACTCGAAGTTGTCGGACCGGCCGCCCAATTCTCGTCCCAAATATACGTATCGGAACCCTTTTTCCTTGAGGGCGGCGGCGAACGGTTCCCGATTGAATTGCGGATTGAAGCGGCTGTACGGTGCCGAGCGGACGTCAGCCAAGGCATCTATCCGGTGTTGCCGCAATAGCTCGACGAAGCCCTCGATCTCGTGGTTGGAATGGCCGATGGTGAAGACCTTGCCGTGAATCTGGTGCATCGGGCTGCTGTCAATCAACCTCGAAAATGGTCGCGACCAGCTTGTAGCAGGAGTCCTGGTACGGCTCTTCCAGACTGATCGTGATGTAGCATTCTCCGAGTTCATAGGTGCCGTCCAATTTCGAAAGATACTTTCTCTCGTACCTGGGATCGGTGACCCAGAGCGCGTATTGCGTCTCCGCGTGCCGGAAACGACCCTGAACCCGCCGCTTGTTGTTTCCGAAGGCCTCGCCGGGCCGGCACACGACAAGCTGCAGACGGTCAATACGGATAAGTCGTAACGAATCGGTAACTGGAGCGATCGCCGAGACCGGGATCTTGTCGTTCCGGCCCTTGAACGTACTGTATCCGTCGACCCAGAGTGGGGCGGTAGTATCTACGAACGTTGGTAAATCGATCGGCGTAAGGCGGCCCGCTTTCTCCCAGTAGCACTTGGGATCGAGCAACCAGTTCTCAGTCTGATGGTCCTGCGGGCGATGTTCCAGCACCGGAATATCGATAATGTCCAAAACCTGCGGATCGCTGCCGTCAACGTACTGCCGCTCGTACTCGGACACCCCCTGACTCTCGCGATCGCTCACCGGTCGAACCCAGGCGCCGACTCTGCGGCCCCCGATCCACTCCCGGCCGGCGACGCACCGTTCCGCCAGCTTCCGAGAGTTCGCCAGGCACACGACCCGTTTCACAGGCATAGCGGATCCCGTCCAGCCGGTTACGGGGCTGCCCAGATCACGAGCTGCAGCTCACTGTCGTCTATCAGCCGGTACTCCGGGAGGCGACCGGACAGCTTCTCGCATTCTTGCATGATGATGGGCACGCCGTCTCCCCGCCGGTCCATTAGATTCACACGGCCAAGGCCGGTAGGCGCCGGACAGCGCGCCAGCAGTGAGACGATCAGCTCGTTCCGGCTGGCTTGGCGCAAATGCAGGCTGTCAGGAGTGAGAGTGTTCGCCAGAGCGCCCGGGACATGGAGTTCAAGGCGATCCCCGAAGAGGTGCAGCCGCACGCGCGCGCCCGCCACCGAGTAGTCCCGGTGCGCCACCGCGTTAACCAACGCCTCGAACACCGCCCGATCGCTGAACTGCGGGCGATCCACACGCGCGGTCGCTTTGCTTGCACGCACGAGCATGTTCCGGCGCACGAAATGCAGCGCCTCGGCGACCTGAACGTCGAGCGACCCGCCGATATCCCGGGCGTCAGTCTGATAGTCGATGTCGGTGCGCTCCCCGGCGTAGCTGACCGCTTGCACGTATGCGTGAGGCAACCACGTTCGTGGTTCGCGCGTGCACAGCAGGACACCGGCGAGCGTGATCCGCGCCCGCCCCTCATCGTCGTCGGCCACGAGGCGAAGCTTTCGCGCCGCGGTCTCTGTGACGCCGTCCTCATCGGGTTCTCCCCGAAGGAATCGGCGCGTCAGCGCATAGTCCAGATCGCCCGTCGCGGTCCCCGGCACAATGGACTCGTCGAACCGGATCATTCGAGTCTGGCTACGTTCCTGAAAGAGTCGAGCCAGAACCTCCGGAGCCATTTCCCGCTTCGAACTGCCGATCCGGCGGAAATATCCGCCCGGACTCTTGTGTACGAACAGGCTACGGGGAATGTCCAGGCGAACGACCGGAACCAACTGACCATTCCGGGCCGGCAACTCCAACTTTCGGATATCGGCATTGAGCGCCGGCTTCACGGAGTCCTTGCAGATTTCCTGCGCCCAGCCTTCGACGGCATCCAGATCCTGGAGCGGAATACCAAGAATCTCCTGGGTCTCGTCGTCTACACCCAGGACCACGGTGCCGCCTCTGGCGTTGGCCAGGGCGGCCAACTCGTCTGCCATGGGATTGCGCTTCGGTTCCGATACGCGGCCGACAGCCACTACTACACGCTTGAACTCCAGAGTCGAGTCCTCGCCGAGCCGGATTCGTCTGACAAGTTCGGCGTTGGTCATTCCATTTCCCAATCTATTAACTAATCGGTGGAGCGGGAGCCGGTGTGTCCAGCAACGGCCGGTCAATCCAGCGCTTCCGGCGGTGGCTCCTGTCGCGGCCCGATCTGTCGGCGCAACGCCTTGATGTCCTCGTGCGCAACAGCCAACTGGGCTTGCAATTCCTGCAACCCGGCCTGGAGCCGGGCCACCCAATGAGGTTCCCCGGCCGGCAATTCCGGGGTCCCGTCCACCTCCTGGATCGTCTCCTGGCGATGCCCTCTCGGCGGCCCGACGTAAAATTCAAGTTCCAGCGCCCGGCAGATTTCTGCCAGGCGTTCGCTTCCGGGTTCCCGGCCGCGGAGGACCGATCGGATGGCGTTCTGGGGCAGCCCCGCGTCCACGGCTGCCCGGTAGGCGTTGGTCCCGCGGCGTTCCAATTCCCGGCGAATGACGGCTGTGATCTCCGAAATCTGCATTCCGTGATGATACCGAGAGACGTTTTCACTATCAATAGTAAAATACTACTCCTATTTGTCCATTTATCGACAATCCCCAATATCGTGAATCTGTCGGAGGCGACCATGGTCATCCCATTGCCGGTGTTGTACCGGTACCCGGTAGGGAGGGGATTTCATACACACCGATATCGAGCCGGCGTGATCAAGCCGGGAATTTGCGTGTTGCCGATCAAGGGAAACGTTCCAATCCCGTAGCGACGACGACCAGGATCGGGTGTCGGTCCACTCAAGTCTCCGCCAGGGTCTGCTCCATGGCCCGGCGCAGCCGCACAGCCTCCAGATCCGGATCGATCTCCACGTCGGACCAGCTCAGGGAGCGGCCCGCCGGAACATCGCGGCGCAACCGGACGCCGTGGGTGAGGCCGATGGGCAGACCGTGCGACGCCACGCTGTCGGCGGCGGTCATGAGCCTTCCCCACACGGTGTAGCCGCCCTCGCCGTCCAGGACCTCCCCCTGCCGGAGGTCCCGCTTGGCCACCGCCACCACGTCCCCCGCGAAACGGGTCGGGCAGCCGGTGGGCTCGCCGCGCAACACGGCGGAGAGAATGGAGATGCCCAGCTCCAGCCCGATCAGGTGAAAGGGCTTGTAGTGGGCGGCATAACCACCCGACTCATTGGTACTCAGGCCGTATTGCGAGAAGCAAGCGGCGGTGTAATCGTTGGGCGCCTCGACCACGACGTAGACTCCCCAGCGCAAATCCCTTTCCACGGCGCTGCCGTCCCGGTTCAGAGATGAGACCACCTCCACCTGGCCCCGGTGGTGCAGTCGGCCGCCGGCTTCCCGGGGACAGAGCGCCTGGGCGAGCTCGTCCACTCCACAGGGCGGAAAGGTCAGCCCGCCGGGAGCCGGAGTCAGCCCCGTGGCATTGGCCACCGCCGCCATCTCGATGGCCGACTTGGTCCCGTCCAGGAACGAATTGAACATCCGGGGATTCATCCGGGCGGCCCGGGCCGCCTCGGCGGTGATTCCGTAATGGTCCCAGACCGTCTCCGGAGTCGACGCGTGGTAGGAGGGCAGATACCGGGTCCCTTTGCCGGCGGCGGCCACCCGGAAACCGCAGGCTCGAGCCCAGTCCACCATTTCGCAGATCAGAGCCGGCTGGTCGCCGTAAGCCATGGAATAGACCACTCCCGAGGCGGCCGCTTCCCGGGCCAGCTCCAGGCCGGCCAGCACGTCGGCCTCGACATTGACCATGACGACGTGCTTCCCCGCCCGAATGGCGCTGCGGGCGTGGGCGAGTCCGGCCAGAGGCTGTCCGGTGGCTTCCACCACCACATCGACGTCATCGGCGGCGGCCAGCTCCAGGCCGTCGCGGACGATGCGTGTGCGGTCCACCAACTCCCGGTCCCAGCCTGCGGCCAGACAGGTCCGGCGCGCCCGGTCCGGGTCGAGATCCGCAATGACCGGAACCACCAGACCGCGGGTCGACGGCACTTGGGACAGGAACATGGAACCGAACTTGCCGGCGCCGATGAGACCCGCACGCACCGGCCCCCGGCTTTCGAGCCGCCTTTGAAGCAGTTGGTGCAGATTCATGGCCGCTCCCTTGCCGTGCCGCCCGGCAGGAGCCGGGACGGGACCGCGAATTACGGAGAGCCGGACTCCGTGTGGAGGCTGCGGTCGCCGCCGTAGGAGACGCCCTCGTCGTTGGCCACCACCAGACGATAGTGGTAACCGGTCTCGGGTTTCAGGCCCCGGATCTCCTGAAAGACGGTGCGGGGGCTGACCTGCTGCCCGGCATACTGCTCGGGCGTCCTGGAGCCGTAACCCGGGTTGTTCCCGTATTCGAAGTAATACCGGGAACGGAGTCCCATGGCGTTGAGCCGGCCCTGGACCTTGACCTCGCGGGTTCCGACGCGAAGAGCCTGCCCGGTTCGCGCGCGGGGCTTGCGGCTTTCGGGAACGGTGAAGGCGCGGTCCTCGCCGTAGACGGTTCCTTCCGCGCTGGACGCCACCAGCCGGTAGTGGACCGTCGCGCCCGGCGTCAGACCCTCCAGGTCGGTGTTCACGTAATAGAGGCCGTCATCCGGAAGCATCCGGGCGCCGCTGCCAAAGACCTCGATCTCACCCAGTCCCCAGTGCTCGTCCCGGTAGCCGGAGAGCAGCCGGAACTTCAGATAGCGGGCCTTTGCCGCGAGGCCCGTTTCCAGAGTGAAGGCGAAGTTGGGTCCGTGTTCGGCTTCTTCCGGCAGGGTCAGGGTCGCTACCGTCTCATACTGCCGGTCGTCTTCGGACGCCAAAACCTCCAGTTCCTTACCCGGCCACTCCGGATTCTGATGGATCTGGATGGTCTTCACTGTGACCTCGCGGTCCAGTTCGAAGAGGAACTCCTGAGGCTGATCCGGCCGGCTCCCGCTGCGCCAGGTGCGGCCCGGTCCGTGCCGCCATCCGTCGGTGAGCTGGGCCGGAGCGTCGGGCGCCCCTTCCGGCCAGCGAATCAATTTGCCGCCGTTGGACGGATAGACCAGGGAATGATTCCGGTAGACGAGCCGAAAGTCGTCGAAGTCCAGAGAGCCCGTAGGGGGATTGTCGATGTCCACCGTGGCCGCCAGGTGAAAGAAGTCGCAATTAACGTGGGCCTGGGCCTGATCGATGGACCAGTAGGCGTAGCGGGCGGCGCTCTCTCCCTGGAGCGTGGGATTGTTCCCCCCATAGGTCCATTGCGCGGAATCGTTCAGCAACCGGTAATCGACCAGGTTCCAGCGTCCGTCGAGCAGTTGATCGGTGAGGGTATAACCCGTGTAGGCCCAGTTGGCGCGGCGCCATCCCGGCTGGTGCCCGAGCTCGATGTTGCTCTGGCTCTGCGTCCACCACAAGACTTCGGAGCCGTTGGGCCGCCAATCGTTTCCCCTGGCCCAGAGGCTCACGCGTGCCCCCCGGAGATCCGGATCGCCCCCACCCAGCCAGGCGCGGGACGTGTCCTCTCCCGCACCCAGGGATCCGGTCCAGAGGTACTTGGTCAGATGGAGGGTGCCGATCCCGTCGTCGTGATTGCGATCGTGGCGGCTCGGCTCCGAGAACCGGACGAATCCGCCCTCGGCGCCTCCCGCCTCGATGCTCTCGGCCGTCAGCCAACTGGCCCATCCTCCGAGGCCCTGGTCCCAGGTCTCGTGATAGTAGGCGCCGAGCCGCGGCGGCACCGGCGTCTCCCCGGTGCGCGATCCGTACTCGGTCGAAAGGCCGTACTCGAAGTAGTAGGTGGAGTAGCGTCCGTGCGGGTGGATGCTGCCGTTGACGGTCATCGCCGTCGTGCCCAGGGCGCTCGCGGACCCCGTGGCCACGTCGGGAAGCGGGGCCGGCGTGTCTCCCGGACCGCCGCTCTCCAGGGAGCATGCGCCGAGCATCAGTGACAGGAGCAGTAATTTGAAAAGGCCGATCGGATTCATGGTTCCAGACATCACTGCAGTTTAATGGCCCGGATGCGGTTGTTGTAGTGATCGCTCACCAGCAGGCATCCCTCTACCAGCGCCAAGCCGGTAGGATGGTTGAAACGGCAGCGGGAGGCCGGACCCCCGTCTCCCGATTCTCCGCCTTCACCGGTGCCGGCCAGCACGCGCACGCCCCGTTCCCGGGTCGAGACCAGCACCCGGTGGTTGCCCGTGTCCGCGATGTAGAGATTGCCCTCCCGGTCCACGGCCACTCCACGTGGAGAGTCGAGAGGAGCGCCATCCGCCCGGGCGCCGTCGGGAGCCCGCCCCCGCCGTCCCGTCCCGACCACGGTCCGCATTCGCCCGTCGACGTCGACGCGGCGGACGGCGTGGTTTCCGGTATCGGCGAAATAGAGGTTCCCCTGCCGGTCCAGGGCCAGGGCCGACGGTCCTGATATCGAAGCTTCGCGAGCCGGTCCCCCGTCTCCACCGAATCCCGGCCTCCCGGTGCCGGCCACGGTGGTGATGACCCCGGTGGCGGGATCGACCCGGCGAATTCGCCCCACCGAGTCTCCGAGGTAGACCTCGCCCCGGGGCGACGCGGCCACCGAGAGGGGGGCCGTCACCGCGGCGGAGACGGAGGGCCCTCCGTCTCCCGAGTCGTAGCTCATGCCGGTTCCCACATGGGTCGCAATCGAGCCCGAAGAATCGACCCTCCGGATTCGGTTGTAGCGGGTGTCGGCAATGTAGATCTCGCCTTCCGGCCCCCGGGCCACGTCGTGAGGGTTGCCCAGATAGGCGTCGACGGCTGCCCCGCCGTCCCCGCCGTAGAAGCGCACGCCGTTCCCGGCGACGGTCCGGATCCGCCAGGTCTCCAGGTCGATGGCCCGGATGCGCTGACCCCAGAGGTCGGCGAAATAAACGGTGCCTTCGGGTCCCGCCGCGATGCCGTTGGGACCCGTGATGAAGGCGCTCGTCGCCACACCGCCATCTCTCACCGACGAGCCCCCCAGCACCGTGGAGACGACGCCGGTCCTCCCGTCCACCCTTCTCAGCCGCCCGCTGCAATCGCCCCAGAAGGTGGTGCCGTCGGGATCGGCCCAGAGACCGGACTCGCAGGAATTGATCCGGCTGTCGGGACCGGCATCACCGTCCTCGCCGAACCCGGGAATCCCGGTACCCACCACGGTTTGGACGATGCCCGTGGCCGCGTCCACCCGGCGCACGCGGAAACCGTATTTCTCGGCCACATACAGATTGTCCCGGGCGTCGATGAAGATGGCGTCGGGCATGATGATGCAGGCGGCGGAGGCCGGGCCTCCGTCGCCGATGGAGGATCGGAGGGAGCCGCAGTCCACGCCCACGGGATAGGGGTTGCCCAGCACGGTGGTCAGAATGCCCCGGCGGTCCACCTTGCGGATCCGGTCGTTGCTGTTGTCGCAGATGTAGAGGTTGTCTCGGGAATCGACCGCCAGGTGCTCGCAGTGATAGAGCGCCGCCTCCAACGCCGGGATCCCGTCGCCGTTGTATCCCCCGACGCCGATGCCGGCGTAACGGCGGATGATGCCCTGGGTATCCACCTTCCGCACCGTGGACGAGGGTTCGTCGGCGATGTAGAGATTGCCCTGCGAGTCCTTGGCCATGCCGGAGGAGATGTCCAGTTGCGCCTCCGTCGCCGGGCCTCCGTCCCCTTCCCGGCCCCGGACCCCGCACCCGGCCACGGTAGTGATGACGCCGGTGGCGGCATCGATGCGGCGGATCCGGTAGTTCCCCAGATCGCTCAGGTAGAGATTCCCTTCCGGGTCCCTCCAGAGGTCATGGGGAGAATCGAAACGGGCGTGCCTGGCAGGTCCTCCATCTCCGGCAAACCCCTGGACTCCGTCGCCGGCGAAGGTGTGCAGCATTCCCTGGCCGTCGATCCTCCAGATCCGCTGGCCGTGGTAGTCCACCACCAGGAGATCTCCCCGGGGGTCGCGCACCACTCCCATGGGCCAACCCGCGTCGGTGGAGGCGGCCTCGGTTCCCGACTGCCAGCCCACCCCGGCGATGGTGGCCACGTGACCGCGGGGGAGGTTTCGGAGAAACGTTCTCAATGACATGGTATCGCCTCGTGAAACCCGGCCATTCTAACCGGCGCGGAAGCTCCTTTCTTCATTGTGCGATAACCACGACTTGATCATCGAAGAGTGGTTACAAGTCAGCGAAGGGGCATGTGGTTACGTCCGAGCCCAAAGGCAAACGAACGTCACCGGGATGAACGAGGTATCCCGACAGCGCCGCCTCCTTCAGGTCCTTCCGGAAAGTCTTGATGGAACCAGCCATTGCCCGGCGCGGCGTGGCGGACAGCTTTACCTCCAACGGCACCATCTGCCCCCCGGTCTCGACCACGAAGTCGATCTCCGTCCCGGCCATCGTCCTCCAAAAGTAGATCCGCGGCTCGATCCCTCGATGCGTCAGCGTTCGGACGATCTCGGACAACACCGCCGTCTCCAGGATAGCGCCGCCCATGGGACCCGAGGCGGCGTGTTCGGGGTCCCTGAGACCCACGAGGTGACAGAGTGTCCCCGTGTCGGTGAAATACACTTTCGGGCGCTTGACGAGGCGTTTCCCGACGTTGGCGAAGTAGGGGCGCAGCACCGTGACCTGGTAGCTGGCTTCAAGCACCGAGAGCCAGGCCTTGACGGTATTGACGGCGACGCCCAGGTCTCGTGCGACATCCGTCAGGTTCAAGAGTTGAGCGCTTCTGGCCGCCAGAACCCGGACAAAACTCTGATACCGGGTCAGGTCGCCTACCTGCCGGAGGGTGCGAACGTCCCGCTCGAGATAGGTCTGGATATAGCTGGAATGCCAGAGGGACACGTCCCTTTCAGGCTGGGACACGAGTTCCGGGTACCCGCCCCGAATAAAGTTTTTCCAGAGTCCTCCAAATGCGTAAGCCGGCATTGAAGCCGGGTGCCCGCTACGTTCCCAGGGAAGAAGCAGCCGCGGCCGTCCTTCGGCTTCACGTCTGGAGAGAGGCAACAACCGAAGCATGGCCGCGCGGCCCGCCAACGACTCGGTCACCTTCTCCATGAGCAACAGGTTCTGCGAGCCGGTGAGCAGGTACTGCCCCGTCCGATGCCTGTTCGCATCGATCTTCTCCTTGATGTATGGAAGCAGCCCGGGAACGTACTGCACCTCATCGAAAATCGCCGGCGGCCGGCAGGTTTCCAAGAAACTGCGCGGATCATGCAGCGCGGACGCCTGAACGTCCGGAGGCTCCAGGGAGACGTACCGGCAGCGGCCTCCGAAGAGCCTCTGCAGGATCGTTGTCTTGCCGGACTGGCGCGGTCCGGTCAGAACGACGGCGGGAAACTGGGAGAACGCCTTCCTGAGCACCGGTTCCAGAGAACGCTCAATGTAGTTTTGCATCCTGGGACTGGATCGTTGTCGATGGAAAAGCGGGAAATGACCGTCTTTATATCGACATTATGCATTTCAAATGCACAATGTCAACTCAACGTTAGAATCCGACGGGGTTCACGGACCGGCTGCGCCGCGGAGCTGGTTGGCCCGTTCGTCGTGGTGACGCGCTTTTTCGGCGGCGCCGCGGGCCTGGTAGACCGCCTTCATGAGGAGGTGGTGATTCGGATTCCTGTCGTCCAGTTCCAGGGTCCGCCGGCCCAGCTCCTCGGCCTCCTCCAGTCGCTGCTGGTAAATGCGGCAGAAGGCCAGAAAGAAGGGGCCGGCCGCGAAATCGGCATCGATCCGGATCATCTTCTGCGAGAATTCCTCGGCCCCGGCGACGTTTCCCCGCTGGAGCTCCAGCTCGGCCAGGCTGGCCAGAATCAGGAGGCGCCCGGGACAGAGCTCGAGCCCGCGATTCAAGTGCTGGCGGGCCAAGCCGTACTTCTTCTCCTGCTTTTCCATCAAGCCCAGCAAGAGGTACCCCTGGCAGTCTCCGCCCACTTTTTCCAGATATGTCAGGAGATGGGTCCTGGCCTCCGTCCAGTCTCCTTGTCCGTAGGCCAGCGTTCCCCGGCCGAGCCCGGTCAGGGCCGTTCCCGGCGTGAGCTCCTCCGCCTTCTCGTAGGCCTTGAGGGCGTCCTCCTTACGGCCCAGCTCCAGAAAGACGTCTCCCAGGTCGGCAAAGACCTCGGCCGAGGACTTGGGGGAATCGGCCATGAGACTCAGCGATTTCAGGCGCCCCTGCAGATGGCCGACCCGCCGATGGTGCTCCAGCACCTTCTTCCCTTCCCGTTCCTTCCCCTGGCGAATCAGGGCGGACCCCAGGCTGAAGAGGGCCCCCTGATGGTCCGGCTGGCGGGCCAACACCTGGCGGAATCGCTCCGAGGCCCGGGCCGCATCCCCGGCCTTGAAATCCAGCCGCCCCAGGTGGAAAAGCGCGTTCGGATCATCGGGCTTGAGGGAGAGAGTCCTCTCGAAGTGTCCGCGAGCCTTTTCGTCCTGATGCAAGTGGAAATAGGCGATCCCGAAGCCCAGCTCCAACTCCCACCCGTGGACTCCCAGCTCCCTGGCACTTCGAAAACTGTCGAGAGCCTTGGAATAGTCCCGCAGGATGGTGTGGCAGACGCCTGCCTGGTAATGGGCTTGCGGGTTGGGATCGGGTCCCCGGAGCGACGCTTCCAGGTCGGCCAGAGCCCCCACGTAGTCTTCGCTGACCGCAATCTTCCGGAGAGCCCGTTCCAGCAACGGATCAGGCCGAGGGGGAATCCCCTGGAGGAGAAAAAGCACCCCCCAGGCGGCCGGGAGGATGAAATTCACGTCAGCTCGACTCCTTGACCGGCAGGATACGGTCCACATTCACGGGGGCCGGCACCGTTTGCCGCCTGCCGCAGGGCCAGAGGACTTCGATGGAATCGATCTTGACCGCGGCGCCCAGTCCGAAATGGACCCGCAGATCGCTCTGGCTCAGGTAGCTGCTTCCGGCCCGGACTTCCTGGCTGAGCCGGCGGCCTCCCGCCTCAAGCCGCACCTTGGCGCCCACCCCGTCCCGATTGCAGTGAGTCCCCTCGAGCCGCAGTTGCAGCCAGTGGTGATTCCCCGCCGACCGATTCTCCAGCAGGTCCGCCTTCTGATTGTTGTTGGTCACCAGCAGGTCCAGACGGCCGTCGTTGTTGTAGTCGGCCACGGCCGAACCTCGAGACACGTTCCTGCGCGAGAAATAAGGCCCGGACCTCGCCGAGACGGCATCGAACCGGCCGTCGCCCCGGTTTCGAAAGAGCTGGTTGGGCTGGGCATATTCCAGGCTGGGATTGATGGTGTTGATGTTGTCGAACACGTGACCGTTGGCCACGAAGAGGTCGAGCAGCCCGTCGTTGTCGTAATCCAGGAAATTGGCGCCGAACCCCAGCGGCAGGAAGCTCTCCTGGGAGAGCCCGGCCTGGAGCGTATGGTCCGTGAGGATCCCCTGGCCGTTGTTCCAGTACAGGTCGTTGGTCTGGAGCGAGAAGTTGGTCACGAAGATGCTGTAGAGTCCGTTCCCGGCCAGATCGCCGGCGTCCACGCCCATCCCCGATTGCGCCATGCCCATCCCGTTGAAGGCGCCTCCGGACAGCAACGAGACGTCCTCGAAGACGCCGTTGCCCCCATTCCGGAAGACATAGTTGGCCGTGGTGTCGTTGGCCACGTAGAGATCCAGATCGCCGTCCCCCTCCAGATCCAGCCAGAGCACGCCCAGGCTCTTGGAATATTGAGCCTCCTCCGTCACGCCGGCCTTCTCGTTCGCTTGCTCAAAGGTTCCGTCGCCCCGGTTGCGGTAGAGCGTATTGGGAACACCGTCGTAGCTGTGGGGAAAACAGTAGATAAGGAGCTCTCCCGAATAGCAGCGGCGGTGAGTGTCGAAGGTGAACCTCAGATAGTTGCCGACGTAAAGATCCAGCCAGCCGTCCTGGTCGTAGTCTCCGAAGGCGGCGCTGGTGCTCCAGAGAGGGTCGGCCACGCCGGCGGCAGCCGAGACATCGGTAAAGGTGCCGTCCCCATTGTTGCGGTAAAGAACGTTGGGCCCCAGGTTGGTGACGTAGAGGTCCACGTCCCCGTCGTTGTCGTAGTCGGCGAAGACACAGCCCATGCCATAGGAGGGATCGCCGACCCGGGCCTGCTCCGTCACGTCGCTGAAGCTTCCGTCCCCGTTGTTGCGAAAGAGCCGGTTCGTTCCCGGCGGCGCCGAAGGAGACGAGGGAGTGGGGCCGCTGTTGACCAGGTAGACGTCCATCCAGCCGTCGCCATCGTAGTCCAGGAAGCCTCCCCCGGAACCCATGGTCTCGACCAGGTACTTTTCCGGAGACGCGCCGCTGCTGTGGATGAAGGAGAGGCCGGCCTCACCGCTCACGTCCCGAAAAGAGGGTGCGGAATCGGACGCGGCGCCGGCGTGCAGGCTGAGCGGGCGCGCCAGGGCGAAAACGAACAAAAAGAGCTTCAACCAACGCTGAAGGGGACCCTCGAACGTACTCGGGAACACCGGACGGAGCCCGGCACGGATGAGGGATTTGTGGAGCAAACCGGATCTCTCAATCGCCCCGGATCTCGAAGTTGGCGCGCTTGGAGGCCTCCTGGCCACTGATCCGGTCACGGAGCTGCATCATGACCTGGTAACGTCCCGGCTCCACCCCCTCCAGGGGCATGGTATGCATCAAGATCACCCGGTCTTCCATCTGCAGCAGCCTGGGTTCCTCCGACCGGATCTGTTCGCGTCCCTTCATGATCACGAACTCGGCGTCCAGCGCCGGTTGGCGCGTCGCCTGATCCAGAGCCACTTCATAGGCCTCCGAGTAGAGGCTGAGGAAGGCCCCGGGAGAGAATTCCTGGGAGACGTTGGGATAGACCTTGATTCCGCTGGGCGTCACGAAGGGGTCGGAGAGGGTCTGCTCCGGAGCAGAAGAGGCGAATCCGTCGGCCACCACCAGGGTGCTGCTGGTGAGGGATCCCATCTGGGTCTTGGACAGGTGGACCGACGACACTTCGATGGCGACCCGCTTGCTCGATTCTTCCTGCAGGATCACCGTCAGCTTGTACCGGCCCGGCCTGAGGGGCAACTGTTTCTGGTAGAGGAAGTTGGTGCCCGCCTTCAATCCCTTCGATTTGGAAGTGTCGGCAGCGATCAGATCCTCGAACTCGTAGACCACATTGCCGGTGAGGGTCTGGGCCTTCCCATAAACCTGGATGGTCGCCCGGGTGACATTCTTAAGATCGGCGTCGTAAGTCAGTTCGTGGGCCGGCACCCGGACGGTGAGGGGGACCAGGAAGGCGTCCTCACCCACCCGATAGTTCCCGATGACCATCTCCAGGGGAATGGGGTCGTACAGGAGGCGCGTTTCCACGTCGCCCCGGAGATGCTCGAATTCGACCTTGGGAGGCTTGTTGAGAAGGAAGTAGTTGCGCACCCGGTCGAACGGCTGGGCCCCCCGCATGAAGGTCCCGTCGTTGAGCCCGATGTTGCGCATGGCCAGATCCGCAAGCATCGTACCGTCGCGGGTGACGCCTCCGAACATCTCCTCGACGGTCGGGCTGGATCCGACCTGCCACAAGGCGTCCTTCTCGGAAGGCCTGAGCGCGATCTTGTACTCGCCCGTCTTGCTGGCGTCGACGAACTCGATCTCGATGCCGCTGCCCACCCCCGGGATGTAGTTGTAGAACCAGCGTTCGAAGGCATAGACGTTGGTCCAGCCGCCCCCTTCCTCCAGAACTCTCCGCTGGTAGAGGCCTCCGTGGTGACTCTCTTTCTGGCTGGGCGGACCGTAGGTGATGTAGATGCGGCCGCGATCCGTATACCAGCCTTCGACGCCCGAGTAGAAGTGGTCGTTGGCGTAGGCGATCCGCCGGTAGTGCTCCTCTTTGAATTCGTTGAGGGCGGATCGCGGATCCGGGTCCCGGCGGCGCCAGAACTGCTCGATGAAGGCGTCCCGTTCGGCGTCGGTGCTCAGGTTGTTGAAGACCTTTTTCTCTTCATCCGTGATGATGTAGACGACGTCCTCCGTCAACCACTTCTTGAAGTAGTCCTGCTGCTCCTCCACCCGCTGGCGCTGGTCGCGCTTCTTGGCCTCCTTCTCCCGTTTCCTTTCCTCCTTGGTCTTCCTGTCCTTGGATCCCAGTACGGGAGCGGGAGAAATCGCCACCAAAAGGAAAGCGACACCCAGAGTCTTGAGTAGAGAGTAAAGGATTCGCATAGTCCCCTGTCCTGTTCCTGGAATAAGCAAATTATATCACAGCAATCCGCCGGGATTTCCAAGGTCGGGCCGGCGAAGAGCAGATCCGTTCGTCCCCTCCCGATCTCACTCCCCGCGCCTCGTTTCTCACTTCTCCTCCAGGCTGTTACAATTCGGCCTCCCGCTTGTTCTTGGAACAATTCAGGACATCCGAAGGAGTAGATCCGATTATGGCTGGTCGGGTGAGGCGACGGTTGCACGGCGCTCTTCAACCAATTGCCGGATCCGTGCGAGCCGTCCCCTGGTTGCTGTGCCTGTGGCTTCCGGTTCAAGCCGCGGGCGCCGGAATCCGCGACATCACCTGGACCCCCGGGAAACCGCTGCCCTGGCCGACCAAGGGACAGGCGCAGGCCGTGTTGGGCGACGTTATCGTGGCGGCGGGAGCTCCGGGTTATCCGGGATGGAACCCAACCAGGAACTCGCGAGATCGGGGCAGGCACAACAGCGTATGGCTTTTCGACACCCGTACCAACAACTATGGGACTCTGCCTGACGCGCCGGTGGGCCTGAGCTGGCCTCAGGGCGTGGCGGTGGGAAACGACTTCTACCTCCTGACGGGAACCGTTCGCTGGCCCCAGGACCGCGTGGACATCACGACGGATCGCATGTTCCGGCTGTCCAGCAGGTCCGGAGAATGGCGGTGGCGTGAGATGCCGTCGCTGATCACCGGGCGCTTTCTCGCGGCCGCAGTCTCCTCCGGAACATCCATCGTCGTGCTGGGCGGGCAGGCCTCCTTCGGAGCGTCCCCCTTCACCGGAGACCATCCGGGCGTCTACATCAACTCGGTGGAGATCTTCGATACGGCCGAACCCGGGCGCGGATGGAGGGAAATCCCCCCCATTCCCGGCTTCGGCCGCGAGTCTTTGGCCGCCGTGGCCATCGGCGAGAAGGTGTACGTGTTCGGAGGCTTCTACGTCAACTACGCCGAGGGGGGAGACGATTTCCACCCGCATCGCCGGCACGGCGGAGATGCGTACGTCCTGAACCTTCGCTCCCTGCGCTGGCGGAGGCTTCCCGACCTGCCCTTTCCCGCCGGAGGCTGGGAAGCGGCCGTGCACCGGGACCGGTACGTCATCATCGCCGGGGGGATGAGAGACTATCCCGTGGACCATCCCTACGCCCACGCGGACCGGATCCCCGACCGGCCCGCTCCCAACTTCGAGGTGATGGTCTTCGACACTGAAGAGGAGGTCTACCGGATCCTTCCCACCAAGCTGCCTCCCTACCGGCCCCCTCCCGAGATGAGGCACAAGGCTCTGGACGTCGACTGGATCGATTTCTCCCGGGGAGTCTATCGGCTGGCCGCCGAGCTGAGCCTGGTGCGGGGCAAGCTGTACCTGGCGGGAGGCGAAGTGATCAGTCCGGCCAACGTCACCGACGAGGTCCTGGTGGGGACCATCATCGAGGAATGAGCGCCATGGCCCACCGTAGACGGCTACCGGCAGCCGACCACAGGCACCGGACGGTCCTGCCCCTGCCTCTGCTCCTGCTGGCACTCTGCGCGGGCTGCAGTGAGGGCGGCGAAGAGGTGCCGGAGATCCTCGACATCAGCTGGGAAATGGGCCCCTCCATTCCCTGGCCCACCAAGGGTCAGGCCCAGGCGTCCATCGGCGACCTGATCCTGGCCGCCGGGTCACCCGGTTTTCCAGGCTGGGAGCCGACGAGCCAGCGCTCCACGGGCAAGGGATGGCAGATCCGGGACCGGGGAAGGCACGTCTCGGGCTGGATCCTGGACACCCGGACCGAGGAGTACGGCTTGTTGCCCGAGTTGCCCGTGGGCATCAAGTGGCCTCAGGGCGCTGCCGTGGGGGAGGACTTCTATGTCTTTACCGGGTGGGTGATCTGGCCCGAGGAGCAGAACGAAAACACCAGCAATCGAATGTTCCGCCTCTCCGGCGCCGGGGACCGGAAACAGTGGGAGGAACTTCCGTCCCTCCGGGTGGGACGGTTTCTGCCGGGCGCCGCCGTCAGCGGCACCACCATCGTGGTGATCGGGGGACAGGCCACTTTCGGCGCCGTACCTTTCATGGGTGATCACCCCGGCGCCTACGTCAACTCGGTGGAGGCCTTCGACACGGCCGATCCCGGCGCCGGATGGCGGGACCTGCCGCCGCTGCCGGGCATGGCCCGCGAGTCACCCGCCACGACCGCCGTCGGCGACAACATCTACGTCTTCGGCGGGGACTACGTCAACTACGCGGAATCCAGGAACGGCCGGTTCGAGGGACACCTGCGCCATTGCGCGGACGGATACGTCCTCAATCTCAAAACCTTGCGTTGGCAGAGACTTCCGGATCTTCCCTTTCCGGTGCACGGCATGGAAGCCGTCGCCTACCGGGACCGGTTCATCATCATGGCCGGCGGCATCAAGGACTATCCGGTGGACCATCCGTATCGGTACAAGGACCGGATCCCCACGGTGCGCTCCCCCAACTTCGATGTCCTGGTGTTCGACACCGTGGAGAAGACCTACCGGACCCTTCCTTCCAAGATTCCTCCATTCCCGGTCCACCCGGAGCGGGAGCAACAGATCAGAGAGGCCACCGGCATCGACCTCTCGAAGGGAGTCTACCGGCTGGCGGCGGAACTGAGCCGGGTCGACAAGACCCTCTACCTCTGCGGCGGTGAGGTCATCAGCCCCCACAACGTCACCGAAGAAGTGGTCATCGGCACCATCATCGAGTGAGCGGAGCGGCGGTTTCCTAACCGCCGATTCTTGAGCGCCGGGAGACGCGAACAGGACCGGGCGATTAGGGAAAGGCACCAAAGGAGCGGCGGTTTCCTAACCGGAACTTCACTGCCCCTCAAGCCCTAGCAAATCATTGAAATAGCGCCGGTTACG
>JAPPLF010000033.1 GCA_028874215.1 Acidobacteriota bacterium | reverse complement strand
ATTTCCAATCGCCCAATCTTTGTCGCCAAGTTGTCAGTCAGGAGTTCGGCGATTGGAAATCGCCGCTCCAGTTCGGCGGTTAGGAAACCGCCGCTCCCCATGATGAAGGGGGGGACAAGAATTTCCCCTTCCGGGTCATTGCATCATTCGGTGATCGTATCGGTCCACAATCGATCCAGAAACCGCTCCCACGGCAGGATCCAGATGCCGTCGGCGGTGCGCCGGGGAGCGGCCGCGTTGCAGACGACGACAGCCCGGCGGGGCCGGTGTTCGTCGATATACGCACGAATCGGGCGGAGGTCTCGGGGACCGGGATTAGCGCCACCCTTGACCTCGATCGCAACCGCGCCCTCGCGTCCCAGGACGAAGTCGCATTCCAGTCCCGACTTGGTGCGCCAGAAGCGAATCGGATACTCCTGCTCGCGATAGGTGCGATAGGCCAGCAATTCCATCAGCACGAAATGCTCCAGGGCGCGTCCGAATCCCGGTCCTGAGGCGGATTCGACTCGGCGCCCGGTGAGGTGGCCGGCCACGCCGACATCGAAGAGGTAAAATTTCGGGGCTCGCACGATGACGGCGCGAGAACGGCGCCGCCGGAACGGCTCAACGAAAACGCCGAGCAGAGTGTCGACGAGGATCTGAAAGTATTCCCGGACGGTCTTGGAGTCGACGCCGCAGTCTCTCGCTATGTTGCTGTAGTTCAGCAACTCTCCGTGGGAGAATGACAGCGCATCGAAAAACCTTGAGAACGCGGCAGTGTTCCGCGTCAACCCTTCGTCGAACACCTCCTCCTTCAGGTAGTCGTCCACGTATCCGGCGAGCAACCGCCGCGGATTCGGCGTGTCGTAGTGCTGCGGAATCAAGCCTCGGCGGAGCGCGCGCAGCAGTTCGAACCCGGGAATCTCGGGCCAAGCCAGGGGATGAATCCCGAAACGCCAAGCCCGTCCTCCCAACAGGTTCGCCCGCCCGCGCTTCAGCTTCCTGGCACTGGACCCGCAGAGCACGAAGCTGAGACCGTCGTCCTCGATCAGGCGATGGACCTCGTCGAGCAGGGACGGCACTTTCTGCACTTCATCGATGATGATAATCCTGGCGCGTGTCGCCTCATCCAGCGCCCTTATCCGTTCCGAGAGGATCCAAGGCGCCCGAGTGAACTCCAGCATCAGGCGGGTATCGAGCAGGTCGAATCGCGCGGAATGCGGGAATCGCCGACGCAGCAATGTCGACTTTCCAGTCTTGCGGGGGCCCCACAAGAACGCTGAGTGCCCGCGTGGCAGGTCGATGTTGAGGATTCGAGTGTAATGCGCCAAATCGTAAGTAATTCCGAAAAGGTTAAACTAATTCGGAATATACTCCGAAATAGTTTAACAGTCCAGAGTGCTCCGCTTGGCTTCATTCCGGTTCCGGGCCGGTGATGAAGAGGGGACAAGAATGTCCGGTCCTCCTCAGTTGTTTCGATCCAGGACGAAGTCGGGCACCTGGAGAAGGGCGTCCCGGTAGATGGAATCGGGAAAGACCGCAAGCGCATCCCTGGCCTGCTGGGCGTAGGCTCGGGCCCGAAGCTTCAGTTCGTCCAAAGCTCCGTACTTCCAGACCAGACCCAGGATCTCCTGCTTGTTGGCATCGCTGAAATCGTGCTGGAGGATCACCTGCCGGACAAAGTCCTTTTCCGCCCGGCGGGCACGGCGAAGCATGAAGATGATGGGAAGCGTCATCTTTCCCTCTTCCAGGTCCTTGAGGACCGGCTTGCCCATGTCCTTCTGGGCGGAGGTGTAGTCGAGCTGGTCGTCCACCAGTTGGAAGGCCATCCCCAGGGACCGGCCGTAGAGGGCGAGACCCTCCTCCCGAGCCGGATCCATGTTGCCCAGAATCGCTCCCAGGCGGCCGCAACCGGAAAAAAGATACGCCGTCTTGTAGAGACTGATCTGCGACTGCTGTGGCTCCGTGATGTCCATGCGCCCCTCCAGCTCAAGCTGCAGGAGCTCTCCCTCCACCATCTTGCGGGTGATGTCGATGAGGATGTCCAAGATCCTCATCGACCGCTCCTTCATGGCGATCTGAAAAGAGGTCATGTAGAGCCAGTCGCCCATGAGGACCGTAATCTGATTTCCCCATTTGGCGTTGACCGAGGGCCGCCCGCGGCGGACGTCGCTGTTGTCGATGATGTCGTCGTGGACCAGCGTGGCGACGTGGATCAATTCCACCACCACACTCAAGCGATGCGCCGCCTCGGTACGGGCCCCGCACAGCTTGGAAGCCAGCAGCAGGACGGCCGGCCGGAGCCGCTTGCCGCCGCTCGTGTGCAGGTACCGGTTGATGTCGTTGACCAAGGGAATCGCGCTCTGGATCTCCGTATCGAGGCGGGTCTCCACCTCGGCCAGATCCGATTTCACCAGCAGGAAAATGTCCTTGAGAGTGAGCGGTCGGCTAGTCTGCACGTCCATTCCTGATCATACGGTCCCGGGAGCGCAAGGCAATCGGGGGAAAACTATATCAACGTCAATTTGAGACTGCCAATCGGCCCGGCTCCCGGTGGGAACCGGCGCAGAACAGTCTCTCGAAGTTTGAACGGGTGCTCTCACCCACCTGTTCCAGGGTCAGGGCGCGGACCCTCCCCAGTTCCCGCGCGACTTCCACCACCCGGGCAGGCTCGTTGGTCTTGCCCCGAAAGGGAACGGGGGCCAGGTACGGGGAGTCGGTTTCGATCAGGATCCGGTCCAAGGGCAAACGGCTCGCCACCGCTCGCAGCGAATCGGCCTTGCGAAAGGTGAGGATGCCTCCCAGTCCGATGAAAAAACCCCGGTCCAGGCAGCGCCGGGCGGTCGGCTCGTCGGAGGTGAAACAGTGGACCACGCCGTTGAGTCCATCTCCACTTGGGTACTTCTGCTCCAGAATCGAGCAGATCTCATCCTCGGCCTTCCTGGAGTGGATCACGATCGGTTTGCCTGCAGCCTGAGCCAGTTCGATCTGCGCCAGAAACGCCTCCCTCTGAGCGTCGGCATCAGAGTTCAGATAGTGGTAGTCGAGGCCGATCTCCCCCAAGGCCAGGGCTTTGGGATGCCGCAACAGATCGGCCAGTTCCGAGGCGATGCCGTCCGAGAAGCAACGGGCGTCGTGGGGATGAACGCCGAAGGCGGCCCAGAGTCCGTCGTAGCGGTCCAACAGGTTCAGCGTGGTCTCGGCGGAATGACGGTTCCCTTCCAGGCAACAGATGGTCAGAATCCGCTCCACTCCCGCCTGCCGTGCCCGGGACAGGACTCCCTCCAGGTCGGCCTGCAGGACGGGGGCATCGAGATGGGCGTGGGAGTCGACAAACACCGGGATTTCTCGAGCCCGCTCAGGTCAGAACCGAACCCGGGCGCACCTTTTCGGTGAAGGTGGCCAGAACCGGTTTTCCTCCGTCCGAAGCCGCCACGATCATTCCGTTGGACTCCACGCCCATGAGCTTGGCCGGCTTGAGGTTGGTCACAATGACGACCAGACGTCCCGGCAGCGACTCCGGCGAGTACTGCTCGGCGATTCCCGCCACGACTTGGCGGACCTCCGACCCCAAGTCCACCTTGAGCTTGAGAAGGCGGGTCGACTTGGGGATGGGCTCTGCGCTCACGATCCGGGCCACCTGCATCCTGACCTTGGCGAATTCCTTGATGTCGATGCGGGCATCGTCCCGGCCGGCGACCTTGCCGGCCGCGGTTTTTTTCGATTCGGCGCCGCCTGCGCGTCGATTCTTCACTTTCACGCGAAACTCCTTCTTTTCCAAACGGGGATAGATGTGACCCAACCGCCCGATGGAGGAACCGCTCTCCAGACCGGCCCACTCCATGGAGGGAATCCCATGATCTTCAAGGGGCCGCCGAATGCCGAGCTGGCGCAGTATGGAAGCCGCCCCCTCGGGAACGATGGGACCCAACATCACCGCGATCACTCGCAACGCCTCCGCGGCGTTGTACAGGACACTCCCGAGCTGCGCCCGGCGGTTCGGATCCTTGGCCAGAATCCAGGGTTCGTTGACCACCAGGTACTTGTTCACACGGCCGATCAACTCCCAGACGGCCTCCATGGCCTTGTTGATCCGGAGGTCCCCGAATCGATCCTGGTAGAGCCGCGCGGCCTCGTCACAAGACTTCCGGAGTTCCCGGCCCTTCCCGTCCGATTCTCCCGCGTCCGGAATGACGCCGCCGAAATAGCTGCGGACCATCTTCAGCGTGCGTTGGGCCAAATTCCCCAGATCGTTGACCAGGTCGCTGTTGACCCGTGTCCGCAGCCCGTCGAAGGAGAAGTTCCCGTCGGAACCCAAGGGAATCTCCCGGAGCAGGAAGTAGCGGAAGTAGTCAGTCCCGACCACGTTCAAAAGCTCGTCGGCGGTGATGAAATTGCCCTTGGACTTGGACATCTTCTCCCCTTCGATGGTCCACCACCCATGGCTCAAGATCCGCTTGGGGAGGGCCAGACCGGCCGCCATCAGAAACGCCGGCCAGTAGACCGCATGGAACCGAAGGATGTCCTTGCCGATGAGATGGACGTCGACCGGCCACCACTTCTCGAACTTCTCGTCGTCGGTGCCGTAGCCCATGCCCGAGATATATCCGGTGAGGGCGTCGAACCAGACGTAGAAGATGTGCTTCTCGTCGCCGGGGACCGGGATGCCCCAGCGAAATGAAGTGCGGCTGATGCTGAGATCCTGAAGACCGCCTTCGACGAAGCGGACCACCTCGTTCATCCGGGAGCGAGGGACCACAAAATCCGGGTTCTCCCGGTAGAACCGCAGCAGCTTCTCCTGGAATGCCGACAGCTTGAAAAAGTAGCTGTCCTCGGTCATGAACTCGGTGGGCCGGCCGCAGTCGGGACAAATCCGGCCCTCCGCCACATAGGACTCGCAGCCCACGCAGTAGTTGCCCTGGTACTGACCCAGATAGACGCTTCCGCTCTTCTTGACCGCCCGGAAGAGCTTGGCGACGGCGCGATAGTGCCTCTCCTGAGTGGTCCTTATGAACTCGTCGAAGTCCAGCCCGAGCTGCTCCCAGGTGCTTCGGAACTTGGCGGCATAGGTGTCCACCAGTTCCTGGGGCTCGATGCCCTGTTGCCGGGCCGACCGCTCGATCTTGAGACCGTGCTCGTCGGTGCCGGTGAGGAAGGAGACGTCGTCGCCGCACATCCGCCGGTAGCGGACGATGGCGTCGGCGATGACGGTGGTGTAGGTATGCCCCACGTGGGGCACGTCGTTGACATAGTAGAGAGGAGTCGTCAGGTAGAAGGTCTTGGACATGGCCCGCTACTTTGTCCCGGACGCCTTGCGGATCGCCATCTGTCTCAGGTTCTTCAACGGTAGACGGGTCTTTTCGGCGATCCTTTTCAGGTCTTCGTACTCGGGCCAGACGGTGACCGGCTCGCCGCGGAAGAGTCCCACCTTGACCCGTACCGTTCCGTGCCCGGTCTCCACCTCCCGGAACTCGCGCTCCAGGACCCAACGCCGCCACGGCTTCCAACGAATCCCCAGGGTCGTCGTCTCCCGGAAGATGAGACCCATCATGCGGTCCCGGTCCCGGGGCCGGCAAAGCACCGAGAGGTGGTGTCCGGGCCTTCCTTTCTTCATCTGCTGGGGTACGCAACGAACGTCCAGAGCTCCTTGACCCAGCGCGGCCTCCATGACGTAGCCGATGGCTTCGGGATCCAGGTCGTCGATATCGGCCTCCAGGACCAGGACCTCTTCGTCGCGCACTCCTTCGGCGGCTCCCGGGGAGGGCCGTCCCTCGGCGGTTTCACGGCCGAGAACCAGCCTCAACATGTTGGGAATTCCGGGCAGTTCCCGGTCTCCGGCTCCGAACCCCCATCGATCCAGGGTCCAGGCGGGGGTCGCAGCGCCGGGCGCCGCCAGCGAGGTGACGATGGCCGCTCCGGTGGGCGTGGTCAACTCGGCCTGCACGTCTCCCATGACCACGGGAAAGCCGCGAACCAGATGAGCCGTCGCGGGGGCGGGGACGGGCCAAGTTCCATGGGAGAAGGTCACGGTGCCGCTGCCCAGATTCAGGGGACTCGAGAAAAAACGGCTGGCGCCCAAATAGTGGATTCCGATGCAGGCGCCGACGATATCTACGATGGCGTCCACCGCCCCCACTTCGTGAAAGTGAACGTGCTCCACCGACTCCCCATGGACGGCCGCTTCGGCCCTGGCCAGCCGCCGAAACACCGACAGCGCCATCTCCTTGACCGGATCCTCCAGGCGGCTCTCTTCGATCAGCCCGTAGATCTGCCCTGGCGTGCGTCCATGGGAGTGACCATGGGAGTGCCCGCCATTTTCGAGTTCGACACGGAAATCGGTCCCCGAGAGTCCGTTCCGGTCGATCTTGCGGGCGCTGAGGCGATAGGGCTCCAGACGCAATGACGCGAGCCGCCGCCTGAGGTGTTCCAACGGGAGCCCCAGATCCAGCAACCCTCCCAGGATCATGTCCCCGCTGACGCCGTTGAAGGCGTCGAAGTAGAGGATGCGATCGCGGCCTCCGTCCGTGCCCATGCTGCACACAATAGCACGCCGGAAGGAGGGGCGATTTCCTAATCGCCCGGCTTGGCTCGCGTCTCCCGGCAGCGCAGGAATCGGCGGTTGGGAAACCGCCGCTCCTGGGAGGGCGATTTCCTAATCGCCCGGCTCAGCTCGCGTCTCCCGGCAGCGCAGGAATCGGCGGTTGGGAAACCGCCGCTCCTGGATGGGCGATTTCCTATTCGCCCGGCTCGGCTCGCGTCTCCCGGCAGCTCAGGAATCG
>JAPPLF010000032.1 GCA_028874215.1 Acidobacteriota bacterium | reverse complement strand
AGTTCGGCGATTGGAAATCGCCGCTCCAGTTCGGCGGTTAGGAAACCGCCGCTCCTTTCCTTTTTCTGCCGGGCGTCCGCCGGCCCCCGGCCGGTGGGGGAGCTTCTAAGAAAAAGGAGGGGCGATTTCCTATCGCCCAATCTTTGTCGCCAAGTTTGTCAGTCAGGAGTTCGGCGATTGGAAATCGCCGCTCCAGTTCGGCGGTTAGAAAACCGCCTCCTTTCCTTTTTCTACCGGGCGTCCGCCGGACCGGGCCGGTGGGAGAGCTTCTGAGAGGAACCATGAGAGCCCTCTATGACCTGGAGTCGCTGATTGGCCCGAATTCCCTTCAGTGTATCCACGGTGCCGGATGGCCATCGGATCGTCAGCTCATCCACTTCGGTTCGTTCTCCCAGCCCCAGGTGCACCCAATAGGGTGAGGCTGAAAGATAACTGGCCCCGCCCAGCACCTGTGTTCGAAACCGCTTGTCTCCGACCCACAACTCCAACCTGGCGCCGATTCCGTTCGAATTGGACTCGATTCCCTTCAGGCGAACTTCCAGCCAATTCTTTCCATTCCCGTGGTCGTTGGACATTAGCATCGGACCTTGGCCACAGTTGCTGACCACGGCGTCGAGGTCCCCGTCCTGATCAATGTCACCCACGGCCAAACCGCGGCTCACCTGGGGTCGAGACAAGAGATCACCAGGCCGACCTGCCTGGTTGACGAAACGTCCGTCCCGATTCTCGAACAACAGCTTGGGCTGAGCGTAGGATGATCCTGGCCGGATCTGAACGATGTTGTCGATGATGTGTCCGTTGACAGCCAGGATATCCAGGTCGCTGTCGTTGTCGAAATCGAGGAATCGAACACCGAAACCCACCAGATTCCGGGATGCCAATTTGACTTCGAAGAGGGCCGCGACCTCCTCGAAGAAAGAGTCGTGATTCAGGTAGAGGGCAAGATACTCAACGTCCAGATTCGTAACCGCAATATCGGGCAAGCCGTCTCCATTGAAGTCGGCCATATCGGTTCCCATGCCGGCCTGGGGCGCCCCGTTCTCATCGAAAGCCACACCCATATTGAGGCCGATCTCATCGAACGTACCGTTCCCAAGATTCCTGAACAGGTAGTTCCCCTGGGAATCGTTCGCGACGTAGATGTCGATCCATCCATCCCAGTCGAAGTCCCCGGCGACGACTCCGAGGCTCTTTCCGGCATATCGGGCGATTCCCGCCTGCTCGCTGACATCGGTGAAGGTGCCGTTTCCGTTGTTCCGGTAGAGCAGGTCCGGGAGCCCGTCGTAGACCTTGGGCGAGCAATAGGTTCGAATGCCCTTCTCCAGCCACGGTCCACAGACACGATTGTTGCCGAAGTTGTGGTCGAGGTACCTGGTGACATAGAGATCCAGGTCCCCGTCGTTGTCGAAGTCCAGGAATGCCGCGCTTGCCGACCAGCGCCCGTCCCCTGCCACTCCGGCCTCGTCGGTTTGGTCTTCAAAAGTCCCGTCCCCTTGATTCGCATATAGGACATTGCGTCCTTCGAAGTTGGTGATCAGGAGGTCTTCGTCCCCGTCGCCGTCGTAATCCGCCACGGCAGCCCCTTGTCCATAGCCCTGGCTGGCCTTGATTCCCGCGGCGCTGGTCTGGTCGCGGAATCGTCCCTGCCCCAGGTTGCGGTAGAGTGCGTGCCGGACGGGTGAAGGATCGGTCACGCCCGGAACGAGTCCGCCATTGACAAAGAAGATATCCAGCCGGCCGTCCCCGTCGTAGTCGAAAAGGGCCACGCCGGAGCCCATTGTTTCCACCAGGTACTTCTCGGGGCTGGCGGAATTCACATGTCGAAAGCGGATTCCAGCACGCTCGGTGATGTCTGAAAAATAGGCGTTTGGGGAAGACTGGGACGCAGGCGCACCAGCGGCAACGAGCAACAGGTTTGACCAGATGAATGCGTTTCGTCCAACGGCCGTCCTCAATTTGGACTCGATCCCGTGGACAGGAGTTGCTCAAAAATCTGTCTCTGGCGTGCGGCTTCCTGCACTCTTCCCAATCGTTGGAGAACCGATGAGAGGTTGAGGTGAAACAGGGCGTTCCTGGAGTCGAGCTGGATCGCTCTCTCATAGGCGGCCCGCGCCTTCTCGAATGCGTTGGCCGCAAAATGGAGGTTTCCCAACTGGTTATGGAGCGATCCGTTGGCCGGCTCCAAGCTGACAGCTTGGCTGAGAGCTTCGATGGCCTCGGCGGTTCTCTTCACGCTTTGCAGGATGTCGGCGAGAGAACGATAGTAGGCTGCGCTGTACGGTCTGGCTTCTATGGCCTTTTGCAGCGCAGCGATGGCGCCCCCGGAGTCCCCCTTCAGCGCAAGCACTTGAGCGATCCCGTAGTGACAGATGTCCTGATTGGGATGTGGTCCCAGTGCCTCCCGGAATGCTTCCAGAGCAGGTTCCAGCCTTCTCTCCTGTAGAAGTTTCATGCCTTTCTGGTAGAGGCTCTGACTTCTGGCAATCTCTTCGTTCAGTCGGCTGGTCTGCTCTTGCAGCTCTCGATAACGATCGAGGGCCTCACCGGACTCTCTGAAAGCGCCGGACCTCCTGTAGGCGCGGCTGAGAAGATAGTATGCCTCCGGAGCCAACCGGTTGTATTCGACAGCCTTCTCCAGGTGCCGGAGAGCGGTACTGATCTGGTTCCGTTTCAGGTGAAGAGCTCCCAATTGCAGGTGGAGCTTGAAGTTTCCCAATCCCAGAGCTTGAGCTCGCTCCAGGGAACGCAGGGCCTGTTCGAAAGTGGATTTCTCCTGACTGTAGTAAGTCCCAAGTTCCAGGTGTGCGTGGGCGAGTTCGGAATTAAGTTCAATCGCCTTGCGAAGCCGTGTTTCTCCTTGAGTCTCGTCATTGATGGCCAAACGGTTTCTTCCAGACACGTACCACGCCTCGGCATTTTGCGGGTCCGATTCCATGATCCGTTCTGCGACCTCTTCTGATCGAGCGTGTTCTCCCTTCTCGCCCAGCACATAGGCCAGCGTGAGCTGCGCTGCCGGGCAATCCGGCGCCAGCGTGGAGCAGGCTGCGGCGTTCTCCTCCGCAGCGCCTGGTTCATTGAGCCGGAGGTAGACCCTCGCCACGTAGAGGCAATAGGGCCACTGCCGGCCCGAAGAAGCCGCCTTCAGATAAGCCGCCAGGGCATTCTTGTAGTCGCCTCGGCTTTCCAGTGACCTGGCCGATTCGAAGTGAACTTGACCCGGCCCCTCGGAGACCGGACTTGCGCAAACAGAAGTCAACCAAGGCATCTCGTCGGGCTGTTGAGGCTGCGAGGATATAGTGCTGACCGCAACCAGGAGCAGGTGCAGGCTAATCATGGTCCGGTGAGGTCTCCGCCCAGTCAGCCATGTGCCACGGAATATGCCGACTCGGCTGTCAAACCACCCTGGAGTTCATCGATCTTCTCGCCGATCAGCGTCAGATAATGACGCCAACTGGATTGATCCCCTCCGCTGGCGTCGGTCATCTGAAACTCGAAATTGTCGTTCATGAAGGTGACGGTTTCGGCAAGCCGATCGCGGGCCCGTTGAAGAGTCTCTTGGGCGGCGTCGGAGTTCTTGGTTGCGCAATCCCGGTAGGCAACGTGCAGAGCCGACACGCTTTCGGCAAACCGGTATCCAAGATTGAGGCGGGCGAACAGGTGCTCAAGATCTTCTTTGGCCTCCGGTCTCAAGTCCTTCGATTGCAAAGCAGTCTGAACCAGCTCCGACGCCTCCCGGGTGACGGCGGCTCGCAGGTTCCAGACCTTCGACAGTTTGTCATGCAGCACCGCGCCGGTAATTTCCGTGGCCTCCCCCGCGGCCGCCAGGGCCATGCTCACCAATCGCCCGTCGGCTTCGGCTAGGTCCGGCCTCCAGGTGCGCGAAGCCCGTGCAGAATTATAGGCAAGTGTGTGCATGGGGTAGATTCGCCGGCTGGCCCAATGGGGCGTGGTTTCATTCACCCTTTCCTTTTCGGTGGCAAACTCGCTCTGGACTCGGTAAAGCCGGTTGTACCGATACATGAATGCGCCCGCCTGTTCGCCATAGATCTTCCTGCAGGCCCGGCCCAGAAAACCGTCCTCGCCGACGATCTCCTCCGGCTCATGCAGATTGAAGGTCCCGCGCATGTAATTTCGTCGCGACTCACTGTGGGTCGTCGCGGGAATGAAGATGCCGTGCGCTCGGGTATTCCAACCGTAAGCTGCGTTGAGCAGTTGCATCGGTTCCTGGGCGAATGAGCCGGAACTGTTTTCGATGGTCGTTGCCCCCTCGAACATCACATTGGTCAGCGGCGACGTCACGAACGGGTAGTCGTTGTAGGTGAAATCCGCGCCTTGAAAGACGAGAAAGTAGGTCCCGATCTCCAGGCCGTGCCTGTCGAACCGGGATTGGAGCGCTGGAATCCACCTTTCCCGCGTCTCTTCAAGCGGCCAGATTTCCCGAAATCCAATCTGGACCTCAGGCGTCTGGTAATTCAGAAGCTTGCCGGCGTTTGTCCACAGCGCCAATAGATTGTTCCAGTCTTCGTGCGCTTCCGGCACCGTTTTGATGCTGTACAGCTCCGACTCTCCCGTTCCATAGGTCACGTAACCGGGAGAAATCAGTCCCACGAAGCAGTCTCTCCTGGCGTCATAGCCGGTCTCCTCGTTCCGGACGCTGAAGACCGCGTCCACAAGCGCGTTGAAGCCGTGAGCCACTGCGCCGGCCCCTCCGTCAGGCGCTTTGAAGTCGTCATTCGGCCATTTCCTGCGGCAACGATCACAGCGGCGATTCTTCCACTCCGGCTCCGCGTCCCGGTAGTTGTCCACGTCTTCGTTGTGAATATAGAGACCGCCGGGCTCCAGGGCGCGAACGTACTCCGCAAGTTCCTCCGCCTTCAATCTGTTGAGCGGTTCGTTGGCCCGGCAGGTGCCGAAACCGCGGGTGAAATCCGCAGGCAGGCGTCCGAAATATTGCTGGTCCTCGTAAGGATGTCCGAGGCAATTGTAGATCTCGCCGTCCGGATAGGATTCCCGGTTGTAGAAGATCCTTCCCTGATAGGAAGGCGCCCCTCCTTCGCTGGTTCCACCGAAGAACTGGTACGTGCCCAACGCGTATCCGGCGCCGTAACCCCCGTGGAAAAGCCGAATTCCCCTTTGCCTCGCGTACTTTGCCAGTTCCCTGATCAGGGAGTTGTACCCCGGGGACCGGTCGATGGCCCAACCAAAGCCCTCGAAACGAACCGCGTTTATCTTGTGGAGGAGACAGAAATCGAGTTTTCTCTTCGCTCGCGCGAGGTACTTCTCGCGGCCGTCGCCGTAGTCGTATGCCCAACGGTTGATCTCATTGTTGAGCAGCCAATCCGAGGCGACCCGGTATTTGAAAGAGGGGAAATCCCGAATCTGGGCCGTCGCGATCCGGATCTCCTCTTCCCGCCGATCGATCAACTGGATCAGCGTCGTGGCAGCATAGAGGAGGCCCTGATCGTTGGATCCCACCAGAAAAACTGTATTGCCTTGGGTACGGATCACATAATTCTGTTCGAGATTCCGGGGGTCATCGATGACCTGACGGTCTTCCTCGTCCAGCGGCGGGAAACCGGGCCGTCTATGGTAGTTCACCAGAAAAATTATGGCTCGCGCCTCTTCTCGCGCCTCTTCCGGCACTTTGGCAGGAAGCTGAACCACCGTTGCGATGCCGGGCGCAGCCCCCAATTCCTGGAGCCGGTTGAGAATGATTTCTTGAGCAAGATTCTCTTTGAATGTGGGAGTTGGGAATTGAACGATCACCAGGGCCCCCGCTCGATTCGGCACCAGAATGTCCCGTTCCTGAAACGAAACGAACTGGGGATCGGGAATAATAAAAGGACCTGCGACGGGCTGTTGGCGGCACGCCGGCTGGGTCGCCAGCACCCCAATGACGACGACGGACAAGGCTGCCGCGAACACCGTCTTGTCGACACGCCGCATTCTGAATCTCCTCGTCAGTTGCCGGACGAAACGGCTTCCTGAATTCGTTTCAAGGCCGCAAGAGAGCTTCCGACTTCACCTCCGGAGGGATGGAGCGTCTCCGTCCCAAACTGGTTGCGAACGAACACTTCGAGGCGCTCGGCCTGTTCGCGTATCAACTCCCTTTGGACCTCTTTCGCCCCGCCGGGCGCCATCAAGAAATAGGAGTGCAGGTTGGCAATAAGTTCGGCAAACCCCGCTCCGAGCCGTGCGGTCGACAACAGGTGCTCCAGGTCGGCCCTGGATTCCTCGTAGGGCCCGGTCACTCTGAGTGCTTCTTCCAGGAGCCCTGCTCCCTGCCGCGTGACTCGTTCCCACTTCCTCCAGCGGGATATGAGGCGCGAATGAAGATCGTCTGCCGAAAGTTGGTGTTCTTTCATGAACTGCAATAGACGATCATGCTCAATCTGTCCGCCCCAAGTCCTTCGATCCACTGCAAGATTCCGCCACATGGCCGTGAGCGGATAGAGCCTGGGCCACATTCTCGGCGGCGTCTCATCGGCGGTGGCTTCCTCGAAGAGGGTGTTGAAACGCACCATCGAGGGTGCCGCTTTCTCACCGTAGAGTCGGATGCAAGCCCGCTCGAGCAAGCCTCCTTGCCCATAGATCTCTTCCGGCCAAACTCGATTGTGTTGAAGGTCCAGCCGGATCGTCATCGCCGTCTCGTAGGACTTCGGGTCCCGGTAAAACCCGGTGGACCGGGCGTTCCAACTGTATTCGGCGTCGATCCACTGAAGCGGTTCCTGGTTGAACCCGTTCCCGCCGTCATAGATGGTGCCGGCTCCCAAAAACGCGGCGTTCAACGCCGGAGAGGAGGTAACGGGATAGTCGTTGTAGAAATAGTTTGCGCCACTACAGAAGAACATGAACATTTTGAAGGGCCGGTCCGCCCTTACCATCGCCTGGTTGTAGTCGTCGACAAATCTCCTGGCCGTATCCTGCTGCGGAAAAATCTCGCGGAATCCGATCTGAATGTTTCTTGATGCCGGCAACAATCGCGCAGTCTCTTCCCAGAGTTCAATAACATTCTGCCAATCCGCCGGATCTCGGGAGTCCGTGATGTAGACGGGCGAAATCGGGACGATGACACAGTCGCGCGAGGCATCGTAACCGGTGTCGGGATTCTTGACGCTGAAGATGGCTTCGATCAGCTCGCGGTATCCATGGGCCAGTCCGGCAGCTCCGCCATCCGGAGCCTTCAGGGCGTCGTTGGGCCAGCGGGCGCGGCAACGGTCACAGCGCTGCAGCCAGGAGCCCTGCGTGCCGTTGAATCCCCCGAAATCCTCGAAATGAATATAGAGCGCTCCAGGTTCCGTTTTCGCCACATAGTTTCGGAACTCTTCGGCCTTCAGCCGATTGAGGTCATCATTGGCCCGGCAGCTGCCTGTGGTTCGAGGATTCATTCCTCCTTTTCTCTTGTAAGGGAATCCCATACATTCATACACCTTCCCTTCGGGATAAGATTCCCGATTCAGGAAGAGCTTGCCCAGATAAGGCGCTTCTTCGTAAAGAGGACCGCCCTGGTAGCTCATGCCATAGCTTGCGCCATAGCCGGCGGACATCAGATGGATGCCCCGCTGACGGGCGTACTGGTTCAGTTCCTGCATCATCACCGGGAATTCGGGGAACAGATCCGTGCCCCAGCCATATCCGTGAAACAGGACCATGTTGATTTTCTGCCGCAGGCAGAGGTCGAGCTTTCGCTTGATTCGTTTGGTATAGGCCTGGACCCCGTCGCCCCAGTCATAGCTCCACCGATCGATTTCAACGTTCATCAGCCAGTCGGCAGCCAGCCTGTATTCGAAGTCGGGATGGTCCCTGATCTGACAACCTTCAATCCGGATCTCACCGGCCGCGCCCTGGATCAACTGCGCCAGAGAGACGGCTGCGTAGAGAACGCCCTGGTCTCCGGAACCGATCAAGTAAATGCTTCGATTGGCCGGATCGACCCAGAGGACATATTCCTGGCCGGTTGCGCTTGGGGAACTCAAAAGCTCGCGGTCACTGAAGCTCAATACGTCACGCCGGGCCGAGCCGCCTGGGCGTGTCCAGTCGGCATAGGAGGCAAGCAGGATCTTCAAATCACCGCCTGATTGTTGTTCCGACAAGCCGTAACGTTGCGGTGTGATCTCCACTTCCGCGTCCCGCAGGGCCCCGTCGATCAAGCCGACGGCGATTTCCAGCTTTTCGGACGGCGTAGCGGGCAAGAGGTAGTCGACCGTAACTTCCCCACTGAGGGAGATGGCGCCATGTGTCCGCTGAAAATCCTGAGGCGTCGGCAAAACGCCTGAATCTTCTCCGTGAAGGACGATCGAGGGGGTAAACAAGAACAGAATGAGAACGGCTTGCCTCATCGCGATGCCTCCATCTGATTCGTTTTTCCGGAGCATGGGAGCCTGCCCCACCAACGAGATTTCCCACCAAGATAGAACGGGGACCAGGTGATGTCCACACGGCTGCTGGATGTCTTGGACGACGCCCAACAGGCGTTCCTGGCAGTCGGTGCTGTTGAATGGATCAATCCCGAAAGATTTCAGGCTCCGTTGCCGGAGTGATTCGTGGATTCGGGGCACCCAAGTCCGTTTGGTCACGTGAGGTGCCGGAGATCATGGTGGACTTCACCCGGTCCCCGGTCTATCGTAGTGGGCAGTCTCGTCACTGGAGGCACGTCGCGGTGACATTTAAACCTCGCATTTGCAAACTGTTACAACTGGGCATCGTCCTGCCCGCCATGCTCTTCGGGCACTTGTCCGCTGCGGACCCGCGCGTCGATGCCCTGGCCAACGAGGTGCGGGAAAAAGGGTGGATCATCTACAGCGCCCGCGCGGAGAGCGGCGACTGGGACCTTTTCATGAGCCGTCCGGACGGCAGCCGGCGACTCAATCTGACAAGTTCACCCGATCAGCACGAAATGGGGGCGCGGTTCTCCCCGGACGGGAAAAAACTGCTCTACCGCCGGCTGGCCGTCGGCTCCACCTTTCACCATCTCAACTGGGGTCTGCAAGGATCTCTCGTCATCGCCAGTTCCGATGGGAGTCACGCGGCTGAATTGGGCGGCCGAGGCGAATACCCGTGGGCCTCGTGGAGTCCGGACGGAAAGCAGATCGCCTGCTTGTACAAGGATGGGATACGGATCCATGACCTCGAGACCGGATCACAGGTGAGCAAGATGCCGCGCCAGGGCATCTACCAACAACTGTTCTGGTCCCCGGACGGGACTATGTTGTGCGGCCCCGCAAATCGACGAGGAGATGCCTGGGGCGTCGTGCAGATTGAGATCAATTCGGGGACGCTGCACTCGGTCAGCGGTCCCGGCTGTTGCACCGGCGACTGGTTTCCCGATTCCGGGCGTCTGGTTTATTCTCACCGTCCTGCCAATCAAGAAGTCATGGACGGGGGTGAAATGGCTCGCCGCTCCGGTCAAAAGCTCGAACATGGGTGGACCCAACTCTGGATGGCTGACAAGACCGGACAAAACCGAAACTTGGTCTATGGCGAGGATGGCCGTCATATCTACGGGGGCCAGATATCTCCCGACGGGAACTATGTTCTCTTTACGCGATCCCCTGAAGAAGACCTCAAGGTGATGCGGTCACAGACGGATCAGGCAGGAGTGCGTCGACAAGGCGCCCCCATGGCGCTGATGCGATTGAGTGACGCTCCGACCATCGGCGGCGAAAGCAAGGCCTTGCGCAAACTGCACGCGGCAACCAAGGACGGACCCGTCTTGCATCTGCCCGAATCCTGGGAGCCCCATTGGACCTACTCTGAAGTTCGACGGAAGTGAGACCGCAAATAAAGCTTTCTTCCGGTGGACGTTCCTTCACGTCCGGTCTGTTCCTGATGGCGCTGTCATGGCCTGCGTGCAGCGGACCTCAGCAACTTTCCGGAATCGATGCTGAGATCACCACTGCGGGAAGTGTGGAGATTACCGCCGAACTCCTGGAGATTCCCGGCAAGTTCCCGCCCAACGATCTCTACGACTATGCCTACGTCCTGAAATACCAAGTCCGGGCAGTCCATCGCGGGCAGGTCGGTTCCAGGAACATCCTGGTGGCCCACTACAATCCGCTGAAACCGCGCTCTGATGCTGAGAATGAGTTCTCGGGCAAAGTCGGTGGCACCGTACGGCGATTCAAGGAGGGAGACCTGCATCGTCTCGCCTTGGAGGAGCCACTCGATGACCACTATATGGGGGGTGTGATCGACAAGTTCCAGGAAGACGGGACCCGCTACTGGTCGGTCTGGGCCAACCTGGTCATAGAATAGCTTGGTCTTCACTTCTCATATCTTTGTTTTCTACTTCCTGCCACTCGTCCTGTTCAGCTACTGGCTGATACCGCCCCGGTTCCGCAACCTTTTCCTGATCTTCGTCAGTTATCTGTTCTACGGATGGTGGAAGCCGTGGTTCGTGCTTCTGATGCTGGCCTCGACCATCGTGGACTATCTGTGCGGCAAGACCATCTCGAATCCGGCCACCTCGACACGGGGAAAAACCGCGGCGCTGGTGTGTTCGATCACCGCCAACCTGGGGCTGCTGGGGTTCTTCAAGTACTACATGTTCTTCGGCGAGAACTTGAACACCCTGCTGAATCTGGTTGGATCCGAGACCTTTTCGATCCTCCACATCACGCTTCCCATCGGCATTTCGTTCTACACCTTCCAATCCATGAGCTACACGATCGACGTCTACCGGGGCCGCGCGCCGGCAGTCCGGTCGTTCACCGACCTCGCTTGCTTCGTCAGCCTGTTTCCTCAACTCATTGCCGGGCCGATCGTCCGCTACCGCACGATTGCCGCCCAACTGGTTCGGCGGACTCACAACTGGGAGAGGCTCGCTTCCGGGGCCTCGCTTTTCATTCTCGGGTTTTCCAAGAAGATCCTGCTGGCAAATCCCATCGGCGCCGTTGCCGATGCCGTGTTCTGGGCTGAATCCGCAGGAGCATTGGAAGCCTGGTTCGGCGTGACCGCCTACGCCTTCCAAATCTACTTTGACTTTTCCGGTTACTCGGATATGGCTCTCGGACTGGGACGCATCCTGGGCTTTGACTTCCCCAGGAATTTCGCCTCTCCCTATCGCGCCGAAAGCATTACCGAGTTCTGGAGACGGTGGCACATCTCGCTCTCCACGTTCCTGCGGGATTACCTGTACGTCCCACTGGGGGGAAATCGGAAGGGTCCCTCCCGCACCTACGTCAATCTAATGATCGTGATGCTGGTCGGGGGGCTCTGGCATGGAGCCGGCTGGACCTTTCTGGTGTGGGGGGCGTACCACGGAGCCCTGCTGGGCCTGGAGAGATGGAACGGCAAGGGCAGTTTCTATGCATTCCTGCCGGTTCCCGCCAGAAAGGGCGCGACTTTCGTACTGGTCCTTTTCTCGTGGGTCCTCTTTCGCGCCCCAAACCTGGGCCAGGCGGGAGACTATCTGGGCTTCATGTTCGGCTTCCATTCCGAACAGGCTTCAGCAGCGCTGCTCTCGGCCCAGATCTTCACTCCGGCCAATCTTCTCATCTTTGCCGTCGCAGGCGTGTTCGCCTTCGGAGCCGCCGAGGCCGAGCCGTGGACCCGCCGTCTTTCCTGGCCAAAAGTCATGGCCTTGCTATGCCTTTTCCTGGGCTCCCTGATAGTGATGTCCGGTCAAGCCTTCAATCCTTTTCTCTATTTTCAGTTTTGAGGCATCCATGGTGGAACTGAAATACCGATTTCTGGTGACGGCATTTTTCGCCGTGATCGGCTTCGTTCCCGCATCTCAGGTCGTGTTCGAGTGGACACAGGGTGATCGGCCTGTCGTCGCCGAATTGGTGTTGAACGTGCCTGCGGAGCAGCATCTCAGAGATGTCGAGGACGAAATCGAGGAGACCTCCTGGTTCGCCCGCAACTCCCGCTCATTGGCGCGGAACATCTGGTTCCCACTGTCCGGGGAACCCGGGAGCAACGTCTTGGTCGGGCGCGACGGCTGGCTGTTCTATCTTCCCACGGTCCGTTTCCTGGTCGAATCCTTCCCGCCCGGCAAGGATCGGCAACCCGACTTCCAGGATCCCTTCGCCGCCATCATTGACTTTCACCGGCAGTTGGCCGACCGCGGAATCCAACTGTTGGTGGTGCCGGTCCCCGGCAAGGCCAGCATCTATCCCGAACGGGTCAGTTCTCGAGCTGACCCCGAAGGAATCGCGGATTCCTCGCATACGCTGGAGTTCATCTCCCAATTGAACGACGCGGGGATACCAACCATCGATCTCTTTGGGACTTTCCACCAGGAGCGACGGCGGGACCGCTCAACCAACGGAGAGCCCCTCTATCTCTCGCAAGACACGCATTGGACGCCGGAGGGAGCCGGATTGGCCGCTCAGGCCGTGGCGCAGAGAGTCTTGAGAGAGGGTTGGGTGACCGCGGGTTCGAAGGAATACGCTCAAAAGCCGGTTATAGCCGCGCGCCGCAGCGACATTCTCAGAATGGCCCGTTCACCATCGATCGAAAGGCTCTTTCCTCCCCAGGAGGTCACCTGCCGGCAAGTGTTCGAGTCGGATACTGGAAACCTCTACCAGGACGATCCCGATTCCCCGGTCCTCGTCCTCGGGGACAGCTTCTTGAGGATCTACCAGACCGACAACCCCAAAGCGGCGGGCTTTCTGGCGCATCTCGCCAGGAACCTGAGACGTCCGGTCGCGTCGATCGTCAATGACGGAGGAGCGTCCACGTTGGTCCGGCAGCAGTTGAGCAGAAACCCCGACCTGCTGGAGGACAAGAAACTAGTCGTTTGGGAGTTTGTGGAGAGGGACCTGCGCTTCGGACTGGAGGGCTGGCAGAAGATTTCGATTCCTTCCAATTCGAGCCGCCAATAGGCGCCTGGGAAATCCCGGCCAACGGAATGTCCTGTCTTTCATTCAGGTTACGACATGTGGAGCGGCGGTTTCCTAACCGCCGATTCCTGAGTTGGAGGGCCATGCGAACAGGACCGGGCGATTAGGAAATCACCCTTCCTCATGGGGAGGCGGTTTCCTAGCCGCCGGACTCCCGCGAAGCAAGAGTCAAGACGGACAAGAAATTCGATTTCTACATTCGGCTCGTATTCTCACCCGCCACCTCAAGGCGAACGGGAAAAGGCTCTCAACGGTGCGCGGGCGCTTCTTCAGCGGCCCCACGCGGATGAACCTCGATTCGCACGTCTACGCGCTGGCCGAGCCTATTGAGGACGGTTATCAGCCGGTCAATGGTGAAACGGTCAAGCTGTACGTTGCGAATGCGGGTAAAGTCCGCATGATTGACGCCGGTACGACCCTCGGCCTTGCGGGTTGAAAGCCCCTTAGCGCCGCCTATCGCGAAGTTTGGCTGCCCGTTTCGACGGTGCCGCAGTAGTGGCACCCCTCTTCCAAAATCACTTTAGGAGCGCTCAGATCGCCTCGGGCGCGACCCTTCACGCGGATCTGTTCTTCTCCCTGAACGCTCCCGGCCACATGACCGTCGATCCGAATCACTTTCGCCTCCAGATCGGCCTTGACCCGGCCTTCCCGCTCCACGATGAGGGAGCACCCGGGGAGTGATATTCGCCCTTCGACTCGACCACGAATGAGCAGATCCTGACGTCCGCTCACTTCCCCCTGGATGTTGATGGCAGACCCGATAACGGATCGTTTCTCGGGATTTTCCGGCTCTTGGAGATCTGACATCCTATTCTTCTGCTACCGGCGGCGGCCGGACTCCTGTTTCAGAGAGTTGGGTAAAACACGAGGCGGCACCATCAGTCGATGTGTCAGGATGCCATGACGCGGGCAAATTCACCAGACGCTGGTGGCCGTCTACGTCCCATCCGTGTAGCCGGCCCGCCGTCCGGGGGGTTCGGCGGACCCTTCCAGAGCCGCCAGCCGGCGAGACATGGTGTTGATCTTCCTTAGTCTCGTCCTCATGTGAGACATGATTACGTCATAGAGACCTGCTATCGTCCGTCTTGTTCGTCGTCCGTTCGATTCCACCATGTGGAGAACAAAGCTCCGGAAGCCCTTGATTTCTTCCCCAGACTCCGGGCCTCCGGCCTCGGTCTTGTACGATCCTGCCGGCGAATCTGTAGAACATGCCCTCATCGGGGAAGCCCTCGTCTTCAAAGGAGAGGTGAGCGGCACTCAGGACCTGACCATCAATGGCCGGTTCGACGGTACGGTGTCGCTTTCCGGGCACACCGTCACGGTGGGCCGCAACGGTCGGGTCCAGGGCGATATCCTGGCCCGGGTGATTCGGATCGAGGGTCATGTCGAAGGCAACCTTCAGGGAGAAGAAGTGGTCTCTCTGGGTCCCTCCGGAGTGGTCCACGGTGACCTCACCACGGTCCGGGTCAGCATGGACGAAGGGTGTGAGTTCAGAGGTCGCGTCGAGGTCGCTGCCAAACACCGCTCGGCGAGCGATATCTCGGTTCCATTGACCATCCGTCAGGGGCACAGGACGAATGATCCCGCATCATCGAAACCCTTGCCGTCCAACGGCCGGACCGTCATGCCTGTCCCAGGACAGGGACGTCAATAGAGTCGGAGTTGCCCGTCTCTCTTCTCGGCCCGTTCCCGCGAGTACGCGATCACGATCTGGCGGCGGCAGCGGTCACAAAGCGTCTCAACTATTCGAGTGTCGCGTCCACACCGCACGTAGCGCCGCGAATCCATCCAGCGCAACAGGCTCGGTTGTCTTCTCGTGCCAGTTGATCTCGGTTTGCCGTTGATTCCGATCCACGACCCAAGCCTCGATCTCGCGTTTCATCCGGGCCAGGCTGGGAATGCGGCGGTCCGGGCATCGTTCGCACAGCGTGCTCAGTTCGATTTCCGCCACGCAAGAGAGAAGGACAGTCCCCTCTCTTGCGACTGAGCACCCCTCAAGCAGTGACTACGTCGACTAACAGCCCTCCCTGTCTTGCAGAACAAACCGGAAAGGACAGGAATCCCGCTCTGAGGAAATTTGCAAGCTACGTTCGCCCGATCAATCTGAGTCGGGCCACAAGCGCTCGCCCCTGGGCTGCTCCAAAGGTCATGAAATTCGGCGAATCCACATTATTGTCCACCACTGTAGGATTTTCGCGGCCTGTCACGTCATTGAAGCCCACTCGCAGAGCCCAATGGCGACCCAGCAGCCGGATTCGACGCTCCACATGGATGTTTAACGAGAAGTAGTAGGGATAGCGCCGTGAATTGGGCAGTCCTACAAGGGCCTGGTCTTCATTGACCAGGCTGAACGGAAACCCATCCCTCCATTCCAACGAATAGGCGAGCTGCAGGTCCTTTGGCAAAATCAGCCAACCCCATGCAATAACACGGTTGGGAGTATCCCAAGGCTGCGGACCCTCAGCCTGAGACCCGACAATGATGTTGTCGATATCGAACTCGAATACATGACTGGAACGGCTGCTCGCGCGAGTGTAGCAAGTGAAAAAGCTGGATCGATTTTCAATTGTGTGCCGCACCGTGATTTGAATCGCTGTGTAGCGGTCTTTGCGGACGTTGCGCAGCTCAAGGGTCCTGGGCCAGCTTGTTGGCTGCCGGCTTTGTTGAATGAAAGCCAGTCCGTCTCTGCCTCTCTTCTGCTGGTATTCCCCGTGCAGATAGATTCCGGCGGGCAATCTCTGCTCCAGGCCCAAACTCCAGTTCAGAAATCGGGGTGCCCTCAAGGTCTCTTGATTTGCAAGCAACCTGGTTTCAATGGGTTGTCCGACTGGAGATGTGCCGTCCTCGGCGTAGACCTGGTCAATTCGTCGACCTGCGGCGGGGCGACTTAGAATGTTCAGGTTCGTCGCGTCATAAAAAATCCCGATTCCTCCCGTCACCTGGCTACTATCGTTGTCAGTCAACAGGTAGCTCGAGGCCAGGCGAGGGGAAATCAGCGGTTGCCGAATCGTCTTGTCCCAGTCGAATCGCAGTCCCAGTTCCAGCAACCAGCGATCTGACAATGACCAACGATCCTGCCCAAACAGGCCAACCTTCCAGTTGTTTCGGTCGATGTCCGAACCTCCCGTAAACGTCGTTTCCCGGGAGAGGGTGCCGTCTTCGCGAAAAACGAGTATGGGTCGCCGATTTTCCGATTTCTGAAAACCGATGCGATCAAGATCTGTTCCGATTTTGAACTGGTGCCGCCCATGCCAATGGTGGGTTGGCCAGGTGAAATTCGCGATCCACTCAAGACGTTGAGCGTCTTCCTCGGCCTGCTTGAAAAAGTTTCCTCCACTGCCGCCAGGTTTGATCTGGTACGGAGAGTCACCGAGTGGCTGCTCGTTGGTCGTGAACTCGTTCACGGCAAATCCGATCTCCAACAGAGCCCCGGAAAGGTAGATCTGGTCCTTCAACGTCACCAGGTAGGCTTGGTCCCTGCGCCGGCGAGTCGTCTCCAACGGATCGAATCGAGACAAACCCAGGTGATCGGATTCATATCGATTGCCAAGAAATCCCGCAGTCAAAATGTTGGATGGCGTCAGATTGATTTGGACATTGGCCAGATTGTTCCATCGCCAGGCGCGGTTTCGGTCCTGACCCTGAGGCAATTCCCTTACAACGTCCAAGTTGTACTCGCCCTGCAACCCCAGAAAGAACCAGGCTGTACCTTTGCGGAGCGGCCCGGAAAAATTCATCCTCGGTGTCCAGGCGTTGATATGTACGCCCTTGCGGTCTTGAAAAGAAGGAATGAAATTGGTCGCCGAAAAGCGATACCGATCGTCTCCTGTCGCAGTCGTAAAGTTGACGATCCCACCTGATGCTTTCCCGTACTCAGCCGAGTAGCGGCTGTCCACAACCTGAATCGACCGGACGGCATCGGGACTGAATCGAAGGCGCTGTGTGCCGCCGGCTGGATGAGTGACATTGAATCCATCCAATTGATCACGAGTCTGATAGGTCGCCGATCCCCTGACGTGGATTTGTCCGTTGTTGTCCTTGACCACGCCGGCGAGGAACGGCAAGGCGTTTCGGACGTCCCGGGTTGTCGGGTAGGGGAGGTTTACTATTTCTCTAGCGTCCAGGGATTCGCTGCTAACGGTCTGACTCGGATCTATGGACGATGGGGTATAAACCACATCCACGCCATCGGAGACCTCTCTGTAGTGATTGAGTGTGACTTCTACAGCTTCTGTTTCGGGGACCGGTACAGGATCACGGTGTGCGACATAGAAGCCTTTCTTTTCAACCTGAAGCCGGTAGGAGGAGCGAGCCAGGTTGATGAACTTGCATTGACCAATCAAGTCTGTTTTTGCTTTCGACACGGATAAGGTTCCTTGGTGGACCAGTGTCACCTGGGCGCCTTCGACAGCCTGGCCAGTCTCATCAAGGACTCTGATCAAAAGCTTTACGTGCTTATTTTCATCTTCGTCCTCCGGGGTCGAATCGTCGCAATTGACTGTGGCACTCTCGGCAGTTGCGGGACTCTCACCCATGGTGCAGACGGGGAAAAAGAAAAGGAGGACTCCGAAAAACAGGCCTTGACCGGCCATTGGCGCTCAACTGCCCTGTAGCTGTGATCTCTGTCGGAAAAAGGAAATAATCCGCCGGAATCAGAACTTCAGCTCGTCCAGCTTGTCCCGCATGGAGTCGATGTAGAACTGCCAGGAGGACTGGTCTCCGCCGCTGGGGTCCGTCATTGCGAAAGTAAAGGTCTCGTCCTTGAAGCTCTCGACATCAGCGACGAGGCGTTTCGACTCTTCCAGCGCCTTGGTGACGGAATCGGTGTCGGCGTCATGGTGGAATTGGTAGACACGATAAAGAGCGGCTACAGCGGCCGAGAACCGGTACCCGAGTTCAAGGCGCTTGGAAAGATGACTCAAGTCTTCCTTGTTACCGGCCGTCAACCCGGCCACCTGGAGCGCCTTCTCCACATCCGCCTTCGCCTCGCGGGTCACTTCCGCACGCAGTCTCCAGATTCCCTCCAGTTTTCGATAAAGATCCTGAGTTGAGATGTCCGGACCGCCACCGGCGTTCCGCGCGAAACCAACCAGAGTTTTCCCGATCTGGGTATCGGCCAAGTTCTTCTCCCAGGTTCGCTGCGCATTGGCCAAGTTGTAAAACATGGTGTTCATGGGGTAGATCTTGGAAAGCGTCCAGCGGCCATGGCCCTCCTGGTAATAGCCGGGAGAAGCGAACTCCCGCTGCTCGCGGGAGCGCCGGAAGTACTGATACATGTACCCGCCCGCTTCGTCGCCATAGAGCTCGCGGCAGGCTTCACCCAGAAAACCTGATTCCGAGAAGATCTCTTCCGGCTCAACCAGGTTCTCCTGGTACTCCCGGAGACGGCGCTCGGTTTCGACCTGGATGGTCGGCTGCAGGAAGAAGTCCCGGGCCTTGAGATTCCACGCATACTCGGCATTGAGAAGTTGCTGCGGTTCCTGTGCGAAGGTGCCTGAAAAGTTGTACAGGGTGGTGGCCCCGGCAAAACTGGTGCTGGCAACAGGGGCTGCCATAAAGGTGGAATCGGAATTGTAGTAGTTGGCTCCCTCCACCACGAAAACATAACTGCCGAAATTCAAGCCCAGCTCGCGCAGTTTCTCGTGCAGACGAAGAGGCCAGGTGTCTTCCGGCCCCTGGAAGGGAAACATCTCTCGAAATCCGCCCTGAACCCTGGGCCCCTGATGCTTTAGCTGCTTGAAGATGTTCACCCAGAGTTCCTGGACGTTGTTCCAATCCTGGCGCGCCGCTTCAATGGAGTCGTGATGGCGGGGTGTCTCTCCCACTCCGAAGGCCATGTAGGAGGGTGAAATCAGGACAACGATGCAGTCCCTGGAGGCGTCGTAGCCGGATTCCTCGTTTTTGACCGAAAAGATGGCGTCCAGCAGCGTATTGTACCCGTGGGCGAGAGCTCCCGCCCCGCCGTCCATCGCCTTCAGATCGTCGTTGGGCCAGCGTTTCCGGCAGCCTTCAGCGCGAACCATCCATTCGACCTGAGTGTCCGGATAGTTGCTGAGATCCTCGTGGTGGATGTACAGGGCTCCGGGCTCAACGGACCTTACAAAAGCGGCAAGTTCCTCCTGTTTGAGCCGGTTCAACGCTTCGTTGCTGCGGCAGGTGCCCAGGGTTCGGGGCGGGAACCGCTCGTTCTCATGGGCCATGCCGATACAGGAGTAGATCTCCCCGTCCGGATACGATCGGCGATTGTAGAAGAGTTTCCCGCGGTAGGCAGGGGTGTTGAAAAAGCCCTGGTAGGTTCCCAACCCGTAACCGGCGCCATATCCCCCGAAGAACAAGTGGATGCCGCGCTCTCTGGCATACTTGTTGATGGATCGCATCAGAGCCGCGTACTCCGGTTCCAGCGTCCAGCCGAAACCGTCGAAGGTCACTGCGTTGATCTTGTATTTCAGGCAAAAGTCGAGTTTTCTCTTGATCCGCCGGATGAAGTTGGCCTCACCGTCTCCATAGTCATATCCCCAGCGGTTGCCCTCCACGTTCTGCAACCAGTCGGCCGCCTCGCGGTATTGGATATCCGGGAAGTCGCGGATGTGAACTCGCGCCAGTTCCAGGCGGCCGGAGCGGGATTCCAACAGTTGAATCAGGGTCGCCGCCGCATAGAGGGCTCCCTGATCGGTGGTGCCCACCAGGTACGCGTCTTGTTTTGCGATTCGGATGACGTAGCTCTGTTCTGTTTCTGCAGTATCGCGGAGAACGCTGATGTCTTCGCTGTCCAGATTCACCGAGTTGGACAGGGCAATCTGCCCGTCTCGCCAAACCTGGAGACGAATGGTCAGAGCGGCTTCTTCAGCCGGGTTTGCGGATTGCCCGGTGGATGCCAGGCCGTTAGTGCCTGACAATTCGGCGAGCCGTTCCCGTATGAGTTGAGCAGCCAACTGCAGTTTGGGGGATGGATTGTCGGGTAGCGCGATGGCGACGCTTCCCGGGCGTTCAGGGATGAGAACGGGGTCGCCGGCCACAACCATCGATTGCGGGTCCGGGATTACGTAGGGCAGCCGAGCCGAATCGTCTTCGGAAGACCGACAGGCTTGGGCCAGCATCAGGAACATTCCCGCAGCCGCTGTGAGAAACAGTTTCTGGGACATTGCTTGATCTCCTCCAATGAGCGATTTCAAATCGCCCATTCTTCGTCGCCAAGTTGTCACATCGGAGTTCGGCGGTTAGGAAACCGCCGCTCCACACGAGGAGGGGGGATTTCCAATCGCTCGTTCTTCCGTTGCCACCTTGATACTCGGGAGTTCGGCGGTTGGGAAACCGCCGCTCCGCTTAGTCCGTCGATAGGTCCTGAAGGCGCGCCTTGATCTGGTGCAGGCCCTCCAGCCAGGTGGCTTGGTCTCCGCCCAGTGGATCGACGGTGTCAAACGCAAAGTCCCGATCCAGGAGCGATTCCAATGCGTCCAGTTCGTTCCCGGTCCGCGCGACCAGGGGGGCCACGACGTCCCGGCCCTTTTTATCCAGCGAAGCCGCCAGCGCCTCATGGTAGCGATTCAAAACCCTGGAGAAACCCCGTCCCACTCGCAGACATTTGCGCAGGTATTCGACGTCGGGGCGGGCATCGGCGCGGAGATCGGAGGTCCCGAGCACTTCGGACACAAGCGCGACCGCTTCGGCGTTGACTTCGTCGTAGGCCTGCCAGAGTTCCGCCCACCGGTTCTGCCATTCCACGGCGCCGATACCCAGGAGCGTCGTCAGTTCCGTGGCGCGCGCCGACAATTCCGGGCCTCCTGATTCCTGGTCCATGGCCAGAATTCTCCAGAGGATCGAGAGGGGATACAGTCTCTCGGCCGCCACCGGGACCAGAAGATCGATTTCACTTCCGTAGACCTGGTCCACCGTCCGGTCGTAGTGGGTGGCCATGATCGTGCGGCCGATCCCTTCCGGCACTTCCATCCGGCGCTGACTCCGGTAGAAGTTGAAAATCCGGTGCATTTTCGCGCCCGCATCGTCGCCGTAGAGCTGTCGGAAGGCCTCGGAGAGAAACCCGGCGGGGCCGGTGATCTCCGGTGGCAGATTCCGATTGTTCATCAACGCCCGCCAAGTCGATCGGGTCTCCTCATAGCGGGTCGGAATGACATGGCCGGGGGCATCGACGTTCCAGCTGTACTCCGCATTGAAGAGCTGAAGCGGCTCCTGGAAGCCGGCCCCACTGAAATTGTAGATCGTCTCGGCTCCCTTGAAGATCCCGTTCATGGCCGCGGTCCCTGCAAAGGGGTAGTTGAAGGAATCCCTTGAATAAAGATCGGCTCCGCCCAGAAAGAAAAGGAAGGTGCGGTTGTTCAGGCCTTGGCTTCCCAACCTTTGGCGATAGGCATCGAGCCACCGCACATCGGTTTCCTGCTGGGGGAAGACCTCCCGGAAGCCGATCTCGAAATTCTCGTCGTCGGGAAGCAGCGACACCACGTTTTCCCAGAAGATCAGGTGGTTCTCCCAGTCGGTGGGCAGGGTCGGAAACGGGTTGTAACCGGGACTGAGGAACATGACGGTGCAGTCGCGGGCGGCGTCATAACCGGAGTCGGCATTCTTGACGCTTCGAATGGCCCGCAGGAGCTCGTTGTAACCATGAGCCACGCCTCCGGCCCCGCCGTCTTTGGTGAGGAGGCTGTCGTTGGGCCATTTCTCGCGACAACGAAAACATCTCTTCTTCCAGGTGACCCAGAGTTCGTAGTTGGTCAGGTGATAGTCGATGTTGGGATCACCGATTCCGCGGTCTTCATGATGGATGTAGAGCGCTCCCGGCTCTACGGAGCGGACAAAGTCGGCCATCTCGGCGGCTTTGAGCCGGTTCAGCTCGTCGTTCCCGCGGCAGGTTCCCACGATCCCACGCCCCGGACGGTTTTCTCCGAAACAGGAATAGATGGTTCCGTCCGGATAGTGATCGCGGTTGTACCAGACCTTGCCCACATTGTGTTCGGGCCGGACGATACGGCCGTAGTTGGCGCCGTACCCGGCAAACAGGAGCTTGATGCCCCGCGCTCTGGCGTAGGCGTTCAACTCCCTCATCATTCTCGAGTAGCCGGGAAACTTCTCCCGGTTCCACCCGTACCCGTCGAAGAAAACCAGGTTGATCTTGTAGCGAAGACAGAAGTCGATTTTCCTCTTGATGCGCTGGACATAGGCCTGCTTGCCGTCACCCCAGTCATAGGACCAGCGGTTGATTTCCGCCAACAGCAACCAATCGGCCGCGGCCCGATAGCGAAAATCCGGAAAATCACGAATAGAGCCGTTGGGGACCAGAACCGCACTGCCGGCCCGCTTCATGACCTGCTGGAGAGACGCGGCGGCATAGAGAACGCCCTGGGCGCTTCCACCGACGAGCCAGACCTGTGGCGGGTTTCCCGGAACCACCTTGAGCACGTACCCTTGTTCGGCCTTGGCAGGATCGGAAAGCAGGTCTCGATCGGCCGGCTCAAGGACGGAATCGGCTTGCGTTTTCAAAGCGCCGTCACGACTCCAGTCCACCAGGTAGATCCCGCCCGGGACCGGCTGAGGTGCGGCGCCCGTCACGAACGTGGCCGGCGGGAAGACTCCAACTTCCTGGGAGCGGATCAGGTCGGCCGCCAGACGTTCCTTTGCCGAAGCTCCTTCTGCCAGAACCAGCCGGGTCGAGTCCGATCCTTTCTCAAACCGAACTGCCTGTTGGTCCCAAGCCTGATTCTGGGGCGTGGGAATGATCCGGGGCGTTCCTTCCAAGGTCTGGCCGCTGATGACCAGGAGGATCGCGCTGAGCAGTCCGGACGTACTCCATCGATTCATGGGTGCACCGTGTTCCTTTCCTCTAACGAAACTCGACGCCACGACGGGGCATCGACTGGGCCCACGCCAACAGGTTGCTTCTCAGTTCCTCCAGGGTCAGCGTCCAACTCGACAGGTCGCCGCCTTTCGGATCCACCGTGTCCAACGAAAAGGAGCCGTCGAGGTAAGTCCAAACCTGCTCGATCCCGGTGAGGATCTTCCTGATTTCCCCTTGTCCGTCCGGTCCCGTCACCCCATTGCCGATGGCGTCATGATAGGACGCCAGGAGATCTCCAAACCGGATCCCCACTTCGAGGCAGCGCTCCAGGTGGCGCAGATCCGGCACTGCGTCCTCCCTCACGTCGCCGGCGCCGAGGGCTTCGGCCACCATTCCCTTCCCCTTTCGATTGACCTCGGCAAGCTGCCTCCAAAAGGCTGCGATCCTTCGTTGCAAGAGAGCGTAATCCTGCGAGGAATACGTCCGCACTCGCCCCCTGATTCGGATTTCCGTGGCGGCATCCTCCGTGTCTTCCCGCGAGCGGCTTCCCGCCGACCCCGATCCCCAATAGGCGCTGTCGGCTTGAAAGAGCCGCCAGAAGACAGTGTTCGGATAGACCTTCCTGGGGTAGAAGGCGGGAATTTCATCGTCCCCGAGCGGTTCGAAGAAGTTGAAGAAACGCGCCATGAGCTTGCCCGTCTTCGCTCCGTAGATTCGAACGCACGCCTCTTCGAACAGTCCTCCGGAACCGAACACTTCCTCGGGAAGTTCCTGGTTCGACCGGAGGCGGTTCCATGCAGCCAGAGTTGTCTCGAAAGTCTTCGGCCGCTGGTGGCCGGGAGCCTCGACATTCCAACTGAATTCGGCGTTGACGACCTGCAACGGTTCCTGGTGGACGCCTCCACTGAAATTGTAGATCGCTTCCGCGCCTTCAAAGATTCCGTTGATGACCGGGGTCGCCGCATACGGATAGTTGAAGACTCCGCCGGAATATTGGTCGGCGCCCCCCAGGAAGAACATGAAGGATTTATCGCTCAACCCTCGGGAGGCCATTCTCTCCCTGAACGCCGGAATCCACGGTTCACCCGTTCCCTGCCGAGGAAAAATCTCTCGAAAGCCGACCTCGACATTGCCCTGCGACGGCAGAAGCGATACGGCATTGGCCCAAAATTCGAGGGTTTTCTCCCAGTTGAGATCTTCATCGGTGTCGACGTCCGCCAGGCCGGACCGCCCGGAATCGATTCCATAAGGAGGCGAGATCAGAATGATGGTGCAATCGCGCGCCGCGTCGTAGCCGGTATCCGGGTTGCGCACTTGTTGGACGCTTTCCACGATCTGACCGTATCGATAGGCGAGGGCTCCGGCGCCACCGTCAATAGCGGCGAAATCGTCGTTGGGCCAGCGGCCCTTGCACCCCGGATCGCGGGCCTTCCATCGCTCCACGTTGCTCTTGTAGTGTCCCGTGTCCTCGTGATGGATGTACAGAGCGCCGGGTTCCACCGTGCGAACCAACTCGGTGATGGCTCCGGCGATCTGCCGGTTTTGCGCCTCGTTGGAGCGGCAGGTGCCCATCGTGGGGTGCAGCGGTGTTCGGAGTTCGCCGTAACACGCGTATGTAGGCCCATTCGGGTAGCTTTTCCGGTTCAGAAATACTTTCCCGATGTTGTGCTCGGGCTCGACCTTCAGGGGGTCGAAGTTGGCGCCGAATCCGGCATAAACCAGCTTGATCCCCCGCTCACGGGCGTAGGAGTTCAGTTCCCGCATCATGGCGCCGTAGCCGGGCGTTTTTTCGGCGGTCCACCCGAAGCCGTCGAAGAAAACCATGTTGATCTTGAAGCGCACACAGAAATCGAGCTTGCGCTTGATCCGTTCCATGTAGGCTTTCCTGCCGTCTCCCCAGTCGTAACCCCAGCGGTTGAGCTCGGCGCGCATGAGCCAGTCCGCCGCGGCCCGGTACTTGAAGTCCGGGTAATCCCTCACTACCACTTCAGGGACGGCGAGCTCCCCGTCCTCCACCGACCAAAGCTGCACGAGAGTCGTCGCCGCGTAGAGCACACCCAGGGGAGCGGACCCGAACAGAAGTATCCGTTGGCCTTGAAGATCCGTCTTGATCACATAAGCCTGGCCGGTCTCTTGGGGATCGTTCAGCACCTTCCGGTCGGCGTCGGAAAGGAGTCTCAGCAACTCATAGGTTCGGTTTTCCGTTCGGCTCCAGTCCACCAGCAATATGCAGGGCGTTTCGGAACACTCCGCCGCCATCTGCAGCCGAACTCCACCGGCGCCGGCCTCCTTGCGAAGAAACTCTTCCGCAAGCTCACCCATTCGGCTACTCGACGGGCGAGCCACGACCCAACCGCCGGACCCTCCTGCACCGCTCTTCAGTATCCCGGACCCGGCTTCCAGGGCTTGAGGCATGGGAATCACGCGGGGCGTGGCCCAAAGCGCAGGGACCGGGAGCAAAAACGAGAGGACGATCAAACTCCTTCTGACGGAACACATGAATCTATTCTCTCCTCTGAAGGGCTGCGACCGCAGAGCGGGGGGCGGGAACACCCCTTATTCTCGGGTTCCGGGACCACACCCTGGACTCCACGGAAGTCAGGCCCACAAGCCAGCGTCGTGAAGTGGACTTCACCTGGTCCCCGGTCTATCTTGGTGAACGATCTTGTCGACTTGGATGCAGGTTAGGGAGCGGGTGAGTTGATGTCAAGCCAGGGAGAAATCGTGACCGTCTTGGGTCCAATTCCCCAGGAGGACGCCGGGTTTACCCTCTGTCACGAACACCTGATCTGCGACCTTTGGCCCTTGTTCCCCAGCTACAACAACATCCTGGATGAGGAGAAGCTGGCGGTACGGGAATTGTCCGAATTCAAGAAGGCGGACGGCCGCACGCTGGTGGATTGCACCAGCATCGGACTGGGCCGGGAACCAGAAACCCTGAGACGCATCTCGCAGTCGACCGGCGTCAACATCGTGATGGGGACGGGTTGGTACCGGGAGGAGGTCTATCCGCCGGAGATTCGCGAGAAGTCCACGGACCAACTGGCGGAGCTGATGGTCCAGGAGCTCCGGAAAGGGGTCGGCGATAGCGGAATACGGGCCGGATTCATCGGAGAGATCGGAACGGAACGTTATTCCATCACACCTGCCCAGGAGAAGGTGTTTCGAGCTGCGGCTCGAGCACAGAAGAGAACCGGCGTCAGCATCTGGACTCACACCACTCACTTCGGCGAGCTGGCTCTCGAGCAGATCGATCTCCTGCAAGAGGAGGGCGTGCCTCGTGATCGTATCGTCATCAGCCATTTGGGAGATCGTCCCGTGCCGGATCGATTCCTGGCCATCGGCGAAAGAGGGGTGTTCCTGGGAATCGACAACATCGGATACGTGGGCGACGGTTATCCTCACGACGACGTCCGCGTTGCCAATATCCGGGCCTTGATTTCGGCGGGACATCTGAACCAGATCATGCTCTCGCTGGACATTTGCATGAAGGGCCATCTCCTGGCATACGGAGGCAAGGGATACGCCTATTTGCAAAGAGAATTCCTGCCCCGGTTGAAGCGCGCGGGGGTGACGGATGAACAGATTCGATGCATGACCGTGATCAACCCCGGACGTGCCCTGGTAGTGAGGGACTCCCCCCACCGGCCCGGTCCGGCGGACGCCCGGTAGAAAAAGTTGGGAGCGGGAGCTGGGGCGGCGGTTTCCTAACCGCCGAACTCCCGTGTGCCAAACTTGGCGACGGAAGAACGGGCGATTGGAAATCGCCCCTCCTCATGTGGAGCGGCGGTTTCCTAACCGCCGAACTCCCGTGTGCCAAACTTGGCGACGAAGAGTGGGCGATTGGAAATCGCTCCTCCTTTTGGAGAGTGGAGGGCTGATGGGTCTGACAGGAAACCCCATATACCGCCGGATGGGCGTCCGTGAAGTGATCAACGGCCGCAGTTTCAGCACCAAGGTCGGCGGTTGCGTCATGGACCCCGAGGTGATCCAGGCGATGCAGGAAGCCAGCCGCTCCTTTGTCCGGATCGAAGACCTGGAGGAGGCGGCAAGCAGGACCATCTCGCGGATCACAGGCGCCGAAGCAGGCTACGTCACTTCGGGCGCGGCGGCGGGGCTCACCTTGTCCATGGCTGCCTGTCTCACGGGACTCGACCCCGAAAAGATGAATCGCCTGCCCGATACGAGGGGGATGAAGAACGAAGTGATCATCCAGCGGGGTCACCGCAACGACTATGACCACGCCCTGAGAGCGGCGGGAGCAAGGGTCAAGGAGATCGGTTTCAACTACGCCACATTTCCTTATGAGCTGGAGCGGGCCATCGACGAGAAGACCGCCGCCGTCTTTTACCTGGCCGGAATCGCCGACGGCAGCCTGCCCATCGCCCGGGTCACCGAAATCGCCGGAGAAAATGGGGTCCCCGTCATCGTCGACGCGAGCGCAGAACTGCCGCCACGGGAGAACCTCCGCAGATTTATCGGGCACGGCGCCGATCTCGTGGTCTTCAGCGGCGGAAAACACATCCGCGGACCCCAGTCGAGCGGCTTCATTTGCGGCCGAAAGGAACTGATTCTGGCAGCCGCGCTGCAGCATCAGGACATGGATGTCTTCCCCGAAACCTGGAGTTTCCGCGAACTGATCGATGATGGGGTTCTGCCCGGCCCTCCGCACCACGGAATCGGACGGGGGTTCAAGGTCGGAAAAGAGGAAATCGTCGGTCTCGTGACCGCCTTGACCCGTTATGTGGAAAGGGATCTGGCGGCGGAGCTGCAGAATTGGAAGGAGACCACCCATTCACTGGTGGATGGCGTGAATCGGATTGAAGGTCTGAGTGGAAGGTTCCAGTTTCCGAAACCGGGCGGCAGGACCGTCCCGGCGGCCCATATCCGCGTCGATCCGGTGAAGTACGGCCTGGACGCCCATGGCCTCATCAACGCGCTCCAGGATGGCGACCCCATCATCGCCGTTTACGAGAGCTTTGCCGCCAAGGGCAAGGTGATCATCTTTCCCGAGAATCTGCGGCCCGGCGACGTTACGCTGATCGTGGATCGTCTACGGGAGATCAAGGCTTGAAAATCCGGAACTCCTTGTCGGCGTTCTTCGATTGGAGTTCGCGGTAGGTCTTGAGTTCCGCTTGCGCCTCATCTTGCCGGCCCAGCCTGGCCAGTACCTGAGCGGCCTGGAAGTGAGCCTGGGGGAACCCGGGGTCCAATTCGATGGCCCGCCGGCTATCCCGCAACGACGCCGCAAGGTCTCCCCGCGTGAAGAGGATTTTTGCCCGCTGAAAGAGAGCGTGAACGAAGGCGGGATCGAGCGTCAGGCATTGATCGAAAAGCGCCAGAGCGCGATCCTCTTCGCCCCGTTGGGAGTGGATCAGACCCTGAAGATAGTAGATGCGCCCGTCTTCCGGAGACAGCCGGCGGGCCCTCTCGAAATGCGAGAGTGCTTGCTCCGGTTGTCCGGCTTCCAGAAATGAACTGGCGAGATAGAGCAAGCCGGAGCTGTCGGAAGGCCGAATCTCGATCAATCTTGAAAACGTTCGCTGAGCGTCCTCAAACCTCCCTTTGAGTTGCTGAGAGAATCCCATTGCCCTCAGCAATTGCGGAGACTCGGGAAAGTGCGCCAACGACTGATCGAGGACCGTAATCGCTTCGTCGTAGGCATCGGCCCTCAGAAACAGGAGCGCCAGATTGTAGTGGGACTCCTGGTTTCGGGGTTGCAGTTCGATGGCCTTCTCGAATGACTTGCCGGCTTCCACGACTTGACCCAACCTGGCGTTGGCCGCGCCCATGAGGTTGAAGTACTCGGCATTCTTCTCGGACTCGGGCCAACGGCTCAGTTCAGCCAGACAGCTCTCATCCTCCCCCTGCTTGAACAGAGCCGAAGCCAATGAAAAACTCAAATCCCATTTGCCGGGATTGAGTGCCCGGGCTTTCTTGAAACCGGCCACCGACTCATCCAAGCGTCCCGTCTGTTCGTAGGCTGTCGCCAGGGCGGCCCAGAGTCCGAAGCTGTCGTCACCCAGCCGGTTGGCCCGCTCCAGGCTGACAACCGCAGCCTCCGGTTTTTTCAAGGCCACATAGCATTCCCCGAGTAGTCGATAGTATTGGCGACTCTGGAATCGAGGTTCGTTTCCCACCGCTTCCAAATAGTTGACGGCGCTTTTGAATTGACCCAGCTCCGCGTAGATAACGCCCATTCGATAACGGATTTCCGACGAATCGGGACTGAGATCCAGCAACTTCCGGAACTGCTGGAGCGCCGGCTCCAACCTGCCTTGACGGACCCAGTGAAGAGCCAGATTCCTTCGGGCCTCGACGTAATCGGGCCGCAGCTCAATGGCCGTTCGGAGAGACTCTTCAAATAGTCGAGGCCGATTCATCTTCTGGTGGATGATCCCCATCAGGTTGTGAGCCTCGGCAACTTGCGGGGCCACCTCCAGGAGTTCCGACAGGCTGGAAAGAGCCGACTGGAACCGTCCCTTTTGGAATGCGTTGAGCGCCTCCGAATAGTGTTGGCGTATGAGTTCGCCCGTAGTCGCCTGGTTTTCAGCCAGACTCCATGGGACAGCAAAGAGGTTGAGGAGGAGCCAGAGGAGCACAAATGGCGGCCGGGAACCCTTTGCCATGGCCACCTCAGTTTGCCATAGTCGGCCTATGACGCGGGTACTGATTCTTGCTGCTTGGACCATGGCCAATATGGGAGCATCCGCCGCCGAAGCTCCCGGGACTGCGAGTTCGGCCCCGTCCCTCGCGGAGAGTATTCAAGCTTGGCAAGGCTCGAATTCGACCCCTGCCGGACCAGACTTCCAAGTGGACACGCCCTACTGCCGATCCATCTGGGACACCCCCGGATGCACGACGGCGGCGACTCTGCCCCAGGTGGTGATGGGACCCTTGGGAGAAAATATCTCCCGGACCGAGATCGTGGTCACCAACGCGGGGCCGGTCGGGCGTGCATGCGACTTGGCGCTGCTCTTTCACCGGGGCTCTTCCCAGGCTCCGGAAGCCCTCTTCAACGGCCGGGCAGCGGAGGGGAACTTCATCCGGACGAACCTGCCTGCCGGGGGAGCCCGAATCTTCACCCTGACTCCCGCCGACCCGGCAGAATTGGCGGTGGGAGCAGTTTCGGTCTTCACCAGGGCTCCCTGCTCCGCCGACTCGCTGGACGTTCAAGGCCGGTATCTGCTGGAACATGAAGCCACCGGAGAGATCGACGAGATCTTTTCCGTTGCGGGCCAGCGGCCCGGTGAGTGGCTTTCCGACGGCGACTGCCGGGTCCTGACCGGGGTCTTCGGCCCCGGCCGGGACGTGGGTTTGGCGGTGGTGTCCGGAGAGCCGGGACAAGCCGCGCCGCCCGGCACCGAACTACGCTACCGGTCCTTCGACCTGGAAGGGAACCTTATCGGCGAACCGGGCGGACTGCCCGTTTCCGGAGGGCACGAACCCCAGTTTCCCTGGGATTTCAGCGAGCCCACCATCATCGAGATGTGTCTGCGGGTACCGGAGGGCCAAAGCGAATTCCACGCCGCCGTCATCGCCGTCGGGATCACCGGGACCGGCGACGACATCCAGTGGAGCGACGAGATCCTGGTAGACAGTTTGAAGCCGTATGACCGGATCGAAAACGCTCTGGTCTACGATAGCGATCCGGAAACGCGCCTGGGGGACGAGATCTTCGGCGACGTCATCGTCGATTTCCAGAACGACGATCCGGGGCGGAACTCCCATGGGGGTCCCGTCTGCATGCAGCACGCCAACGGCCGAATCGTGGCCTTCCATTCCAATGCCAGCGACCACAACCTGGACGGCTGGAGCGAGTACGCCTACAGCGACGACGGAGCAAGGAGTTGGCAGAGATACAATAAATTCCCGTATTCCTACGACCAATTCCTGCGAGATCCGCAGCATCCGGTCTGGGTCGAGGAGGGCCTGGTTACGGAAAAGGGCACCGCCGTCCTGTTCCTGACCCATTTCGATCGGAACAACAACGACGTCAGGTCAGGCAGCGGGATCATGATCAGCCGCGACCACGGCTCCAGCTGGACCGAGTACGCACCCATCGACGGCGACTTTGTGGGGTATCCCTGCGCGGTGGCGGTAGACGGCCCGACCAACTACGTCCTCTTCGACAGCAACTCGGGTCACCACGTGCTCTACGTCAGCACCGACGACGGGCAGACCTGGACCCGGCGGAGTACGTTGGCGCTGGACCCCGACAAGTGGTACGGCGCCCTGTGCATCATGGAGGACGGCCGCCTGCTTGCCGGAGCCTACACCCACCGGGACGAATACCATTTCTACTACACCATCAGCGGGGATCAGGGAGAGACCTGGAGCCCCCAGGAGAGGGCCTACGTGGACCAGAAGATCCGCGATCCGGAGCTGGCCTATCTGGGGGGCAAATACTACCTGCACGGGCGGTCGGGAAGCGTCGGGGAGGGGCGCGGCCGTTTCGTTCTCTACCAGTCCGACGACGGGATCAACTGGAGCGACGGGATCGTCGTCAGCAGCGACGCCCGGCATCTCGACGGGTACAGCCACAACTGCCTTGTCGATCGGCAGACCGGCGCGCCGAAAGAGTTGATGGTCCAATACAGCATCATTTACGACGGCCTCGACACCAACACCTACGCTTTTTTCATCCGGGCCGACCCGGCGCCCTGAATTGGGACGGCGCCGGGGCGATCACTCGCCGGTGTTCCGCCAGATCGCGTTCTTCAAGCCGTTACGCAAATATCTGCCAGACAGCGGATCCCACCATGGTGATGGCGACGGCCGGGAGGAGAAATGCCAGGGTGGCGCCGACCCGGCCCAGGTCCTTGTCGATGCAGTTGGCCCCGATGCCCAGAACGATGCATTGCCAGATGGTGAAGAGGCTGATGGCGTTCATCCAGGTCCGCAAGAATCCTTCTCCCAAGAAGGGCAGAAGTGTCCCCACGCTGAGGAACGCAAACAGATCGCCCGATTGAATCTGAATCGGAATGCTGACCAGACCGCCGACGGAAGCGATGACTCCGGAGATCAGGACCATGGAGAAATATTGCTTGAAATGTCCTTCGCCCCCCAAAATGCCTCGAAACAGGAGCAGGCCCCAAAGAGCGATCAACAAACCGGTGATGATCGTGGTGAACACGATGGAAAGAAGGTTCGTCACGCTGGTCGCGCTGAAGTCTTGAGAATCCAGTTCAGCCGCGGCCGCGTCACCCCCCGGCATCTTGGAGAGCATGTTGCGAGTCGACTGTTCCATGACCTCGTCGGGAATCAGGAATGCGGTCAACACTCCCAAACCCAACACCAGGAGCAAAGGCCCCACCCAGGTGGGATTCCCGGCCACGGCGTTCATTACGGCCCGAGGCTGGTAGAAGACGCCGGTGGCGCGCTGAAGAAGCGTCATCGGTTCAGGTTCGGACGAAGCGGTCTCAAAATCGTTCACTGTCCCTCTCTCCTCTCGTGCGAATCGTTCGGACCTATTTCCACGCCGCCCATTTCTCCAGGTGCAGGTAACGGTCCACCTCCTTCGGGGCCAGCAGCCACATCAGCAGCGCCTTCTGGACGTGGAGCCGGTTCTCGGCCTGTTCGAACACCAGCGAGTAGGGAGCATCGATGACCGCGTCGGTCACCTCCTGGTTCCGGTGGGCCGGGAGGCAGTGCATGAAGAAGGAATCCTTTCCGGTCCGGGCCATCAATTCGGGCGTCACCTGGTAGGGCCGGAATTCGGCCAGCCTCTCCTGAGCCTCGCCTTCCTGGCCCATGCTGACCCAGGTGTCGGTATAGACGGCATCGGCTCCCCGGATCCCGTCCGGAGAATCGCTCCAATGACAAGTGGCGCGCTCGTTGGTGGACAATCGCCGGAAATCTTCCTGCCAATCCGGATAGGGCTGCCGACTCTCGGGAGTCACGGCCGTAAAGCACATGCCCGAGAGGGCGGCCGCATGAACCAGCGACGCGCAGACGTTGTTTCCGTCTCCGATGTAGGCCAGGGTCCGTCCCTCCACGTTCGACCACTTCTCCACCAGGGTGAAGATGTCGGCCAAGGCCTGACAGGGGTGTTCCTCGTCGGTCAGGGCGTTGATCACCGAGCAACGGGCATACTCCGAGAGCTGGATCAGCACCTGGTGGGAGAAGGTGCGGGCCACCAGGCAGTCGAACCAGCGCTCCAGGTTCTTGGCCACGTCGCTCAGAGCCTCCCGCTGTCCCAGATTGGCCTCCTGGTAGTCGAGATAGACGGCGTCGCCTCCCAACTGCTGGATTCCCAGCTCGAAGGTCAGCCGGGTGCGCAGCGACGGCTTCTCGAAGATCAGGACGATGCTCTTGCCCGGAATCATGCGCCTGAAATTGGATGGCCGCGACTTGACCTCCCGGCTCAGATGCAGGAGCTGGGTCCACTGCCTGGGGCTCAGGTCTGCCAGAGAGATGAAGTCCCTCATGGCTGGTCCTCCCTTGAAGTACTTCCGTTCCCGTGGGTCCGGAGCCGGTCCTCCCAGCGGTCGATCTGCTGCCGGATGGAGGCCAGCCCGGTGCTCCCCGAGTGGAATTTGTGATCGAGGGCGCCCTCCGGTTTCAAGACGCCCTGAACGTCGGAACCGCACCGGGGCGCAAGCTTGCGGATTTCCCGCAAGGAGAGCTGCCGCAACGTCCGGTTATGCTTCACGCAATAGGCCACCAGGCGCCCGACCTGTTCGTGAGCGGTCCGGAACGGAACCCCCAGGGACACCAGGTGTTCCGCCAGATCCGTGGCGGTGAGGAATCCCCGTTCCAGCGCCGGTCCGATTCGACTCGAAACCACTCGCATCCGGCTCGCCACCAGGGTCAGGATCCCCAGCGTCTCCCCCACCGTGTCCACGGCGGGAAAGAGGTGTTCCTTGTCCTGTTGCAGGTCGCGGTTGTAGGAACTGGGCAGACCCTTGAGAAGGATGGCCATGGCGCTGGCATGCCCCAGCACCGTGGCCGTCTTGCCCCGGCACAGCTCCAGCAGATCCGGATTCTTCTTCTGGGGCATCATGCTGCTGCCGGTGCAAAGGGACTCGGGAAGCTCCACCCACCCCACCGGCGTGCTGGAGAAATAGATCAGGTCCTCGGCCATGCGGCTGGCGTGGAGCATGATCTGGGTGGCGATCTGAAGCAGCTCCAGCAGGAAGTCCCGGTCCCCCACCACGTCGTAGCTGTTTTCGAAGCTGGAGGCGAAACCCAGCTCCCGTGCGGTCCAGCCCGGATCCAGAGGCAAGGTGCTGCCGGCCAGAGCGCCGGCGCCCAGGGGACTGACGCTGTGGAGGCGCCGGTAGGCGGCCAGCCTCCGGTGGTCCCGGTCGAACATGTCGCAGTAGGCCAGCAGATAATGCGCCCAGGAGACCGGTTGAGCGGCCTGCAGATGGGTCCAGCCGGGAAAGAGCTCGCGCTCCAGGCTTCGGGCCCGGTCCAATAGACCCTCCTGGACCCGCCGGATCATCTCCTGCCATCCCAGCGCCGCGTCCAGGCAGAACAGCTTCAGATCCACGGCGACCTGGTCGTTCCGGCTTCGGCCCGTGTGAAGCCGGCGTCCCTCATCGCCCACCAGTTCACACAGGCGGACCTCGATGTTCATGTGGATGTCTTCCAGTTCGTCCCGGTACGGAAACTGTCCGGACCGGATCTCCTCCTCGACCTGGTCCAGTCCCTGCAGGATCCGGTCCCGGTCCCGGCTGCTGAGGATCCCCTGCCGGCACAGCATCCGGACATGGGCCCGGCTGCCCTGGATGTCGTAGCCGGCCAATCGCCGGTCCACATGAAGAGACCGGGTGTAGTCCTGGACCGCCTGGTCGGGATCTTCCGTGAATCGGCCTGCCCAGGGAGATCGGGTCATGGTCTTCTGTCTTTCTCCGATCCTCAGGATCCGGCCGCGACCGGTTCCCGGCCCTGGCGAGTCCGGTCATCCCGCAGCGAGGCGATCCGGAGACGGAGCCCGTTGAGGCGGATGAACCCTTCCGCATCCGCCTGGCTGTAGACCTCGTCGCTCTCGAAGGTGGCGTACTCCGGATCGTAGAGGCTCAGGGGAGAGCGGCGCCCCAGCAGGGTGCAGTTTCCCTTGTAGAGCCGGACCTTGACCTCTCCGGTGACCCGCTGCTGAGCCTCCTGGACCAGGCCGAGGAGCATCTTCATTTCGGGCGAAAACCAGAAACCGTTGTAGATCAGGGTGGCCATGCGGTTGGAGAGCTCTTCTTTCAGGTGCGCCGCCTCCCGGTCCAGCGTCAACGATTCAAGGGCCCGATGCGCCTTGTGAAGAATGGTCGCGCCCGGCGTCTCGTAGACACCCCGGGATTTCATCCCCACCATGCGGTTCTCCACCAGGTCGACCCGCCCGATCCCATGGCCGCCGCCCAGCCGGTTCAACTCCTCGAGCATCCGGATCGGACCCAGTTCCCGATCGTCCACCCGGACCGGGACCCCTTGGTGGAAGCCGATGATCAGGTCCTGAGGCAGGTCGGGAGCTTCGCTCACCGCCACGGTTCTCAGGAAGATGTCCTCGGGCGGCTCGCTCCAGGGATCTTCCAGGATGCCTCCCTCGTAAGAGGTGTGCATCAGGTTCTGATCGATGCTGTACGGCTTCTCCTCCGTAGACGTAATGGGAATCCCGTGTTCCCTCGAATAGCGGATCAGGTCCTGCCGGCCCCGAAACTCCCAGGAGCGCCACGGGGCCAGGACTCGAATGCCCGGGGCGAGAGCCTGGTAGGTCAGCTCGAAGCGGACCTGGTCGTTGCCCTTGCCGGTGGCGCCGTGAGCGACGCAGTCGGCCCCCCATTCCTGGGCCACCCGGACCTGCTCCCGGGCGATCACGGGCCGGGCCAGCGAGGTTCCCAGCAGGTACTCGCCCTCGTAGACGGCGTGGGCCTGGACCGCGGGAAAGACGAACTCCTCCACGAACGACCGCCTCAGATCCGAGATCACGACCTCGTCAGCCCCGGTTTGGCGCGCCTTTTCCCGGATCTCCTCCAGGTCCTCCCCCTGCCCCACATCAGCCAGGAAAGCCAGGACCGGACATCCATGCTTCGCCTTCAGCCAATGGAGCATGGCGGAAGTATCCAATCCGCCCGAATAGGCCAGGACGATCTTCTTTACCTGTTGCACGAATTCGACCCTTTCCGTGTCTTTTCCATCCATACCGCCGGCGGCGTCACCGCTCCCGCCGCTGGCCGGGACCTCCACCGCGAGCTCCCAGTTGGCGCTTCACCAGACGGGCATCATGGCCGTCGGCAACGACGGCCAGGAGAGTGTCCTCTCCCGCCACGGTGCCCAGGATCCCCGCCAGCCCCATCTCGTCGATCCGGTAGGCGACCGCCGGAGCCATCCCGGCATCCGTATGCACCACGAGGAGGTTCCCGCTGACCTCGCAACTCCGAAAGAGCGGAGCGCGTCGATTCTCCCGGAACGCATATTTATACCCGCCCCCATCGTCCACGGTCTTGATCACGCCCAGTTCCTTGAGGTCCCTGGAGAGCGTCGCCTGGGTGACACTCAACCCCTTTTCCATTAACGCCTTTCGCAAGGACTTCTGACTGGAAATGGTCTCGGTCTCCACGATTCGGACGATGGCCTCCTGTCTCAGTTTCTTATTCATTTCCAGGAAGAATGCAATTTTATACAGGATTCCCCACCGGAGTCAAACCGGGGGAACTGAGTATCCGGGCGGATGTCCGGAATCAGGCGATTTTCTTGAAGGTGCTGTAGACGGAGTTTCTTTGAGCGGGAACGAAGCCGGCGTCGAGGATCAATTGAACCAGATCGGAGCGCCGGGCCGTGTAATGGGCGCCGGCGGTGCTGATCACGTTCTCCTCGATCATGATGCTGCCCACGTCATTGGCACCGAAATGGAGCGCGATCTGGCCCACCTGAAGACCCTGGGTCAACCAGGAGACCTGGAGGTTGACGATGTTGTCCAGGTAGATCCGGGCGACCGCCAAGAGGGTGAGGTATTCCACCGCCGCAACCTCCCGCTGGATGGACTCCTGCATGGGGGTCCCCTCCAACTGGACGTTCCACGGGATGAAGGCCACGAACCCTCCCGTCTCATCCTGGAGGCTGCGGATGCCCTCCAGGTGCTCGACCCGCTCCCGGAGGGATTCGCCGCCTCCGATCATCATGGTGGCGGTGGTGGGCAGCCCCTCTTCGTGGCCGACCCGCATCACCTCCAACCACTGCCGGGCGGTGCACTTGCCGGGACTGATTTCCCGGCGCATCCGCTCGGTCAGGATCTCGGCGCCGCCGCCGGGAATGGATTGGAGTCCCGCCGCCTTCAGCCTTCGAATCGACTCCCGGAGGGAGAGCCGGCTGAGCCGGGCCAGGACGACGATCTCCGGCGGAGAAAAGCAGTGAAGGTGGATGGCGGGATAGCGTTCCCGTATCGAGCTGAGCAGTTCTTCGTAATAGTCGATCTTGAGATCGGGGTGCATGCCCCCCTGCATCAGGATTCCGGTCCCGCCGAGGGCCAGGGTCTCCTCGATTTTCTTGAAGATGGTCTCGTTGGACAGGACGTAGCCCTCGTCATGGCCGGGGCGGCGGTAGAAGTTGCAGAAGGTGCAGCGGGCGACGCACACGTTGGTGTAGTTGACGTTCCGGTCCACGAGGAAGGAGACGACTCCGTCCGGATGCAGTCTGCGGCGCATCCAGTCGGCGGCCTGACCCAACTGCTGGAGTTCACCGGACTTCAATAGAACGAGAGCATCGGACGGTTCCAGTCGTTGTCCCTGGTAAACGCCCTCCAGGATGCTCTCCGGCGTCTTCATGACCAGCGTATTCTAGCAGCCTGGACCGAAACCCGCCGTGGCGCGACACCGGCCGCAACGCCGGACTCTCCCCATCTTCTCTTCACTCTTTCCTCATTCTCTCTTTGCCCTCTGCTACAATCGCGCGGATCGGCAAGTTGCCCGAAACCTGCTTGCCGGACCCGTACAGGGCAGGATCATGATCTGGACACCTCTCGCCTACCTGGATCCCGGATCGGGGAGTCTCTTTCTTCAATTGCTGCTGGGGGGCATCGCGGGAGTGGCCGTCTTGGGAAAAGTCGTCTGGCACCGGATCAAGTCTGCCCTTGGAGTCCGGTCGGGCGCGCCAGACAAGGCCGACGCATCCCTGGAGCGGACCGGCCGGAAGGCGGAATAACGGATCTCGAGCATCCCGGTACGACGAAAATCGTTCCTTTCCCATGTCTGAATTCCGAAGCGAGCCTGGATCGTTCCGCGATCGCCATGGCCGCGTCTTCTACCGGGACGGGGCCGTCTATCGCGCCCTGAGCCGGCAAGCCATCGAAGCCTGGGACAGGTTGGAGAAGACCCGGTTCTTTCCCCGGCTGGTGGATGAGGGCCTGATCGTCAGGACCCGCCGCGTGGACGCCGACGGATGGGCGTCCACGGACGTGCCGCCCGGAGACTGGGCAGGGATTCTGCGCCACGAGACCGTCCCCTACGTCTCCTATCTCTACGAGTGGTCGTTCCGGATGCTGCAGGATGCCGCCCTTTTGCAGCTCCGGCTGATCTCCAAGTCTCTGGCCGAAGGGATGATCCTCAAGGACGCCACCCCCTACAACGTTCAATGGAACGGGAGCCGGCCGGTCTTCATCGACATTCCCTCCTTTGAACCCTTGCCGCCGGGCGGAGCCTGGACGGGTTACCGGCAATTCTGCAGCCTCTACCTGTACCCGCTGATGTTGCAGGCCTATCGAAACCTGCCGTTCCAGCACTGGCTCAGGGGGAGTCTCAACGGAATCTCGCCGCGAGAGTGCCGGGACGTACTCTCCACCCGGGATCTGTTCCGCTCCGGAGTCCTCCCTCACGTCTGGCTCCAGAGCCGCTTCCAGGAGAAATACGGCGCGCGCAAGGAGAGCGCCAGCCAGCTTCTCAAGGACGCCGGATTCAACCGGAAGGCGATCCTCTCCAACGTCAGCCGCCTGACCCGGCTGGTTTCACGACTGAGATGGACACCCCCCGCCTCCCAGTGGACCGGATACGCCGGGGACAACACCTATTCCGGGCCGGACCGGGAAGCCAAACGGGAATTCGTCCGCTGGGTGGTGGGTCGAAAGCGATGGAAGACGACCTGGGACCTGGGAGCCAACACGGGCGACTACTCGCGACTGGCCGCCGCCGGGTCTGAGTACGTGCTGTCCATGGAGCGGGACTCGGCCTCGGTGGACCTCCTCTACCGGGACCTGCGCCGGGAGGGTCCCGGCAACATACTTCCGCTCGTGGTCAACCTGGCCGATCCCTCGCCGTCACTGGGATGGCGTTGCCGGGAAAGGACCTCCCTCACGGAGCGAGGATCCCCGGAACTGGTCCTCTCCCTGGCGCTGATCCATCACATGGTCATCGCCGCCAACATTCCACTGGCGGAGTTCGTCGAATGGCTCTCGGGGCTGGGAGGCTCACTGGTCATCGAGTTCGTGCGCCGGGACGACCCCATGGTCCGGATGCTCCTGCGGAACAAGGAGGACCAGTACACCGACTACCGGATGGACTACTTCGAGGAGTGCCTGGGAAAGTGCTTCCGGGTCCACCGGCGCCGGGAACTGCCCTCCGGATCCAGGGTCCTCTATTTCACGGAGGCGTGACCGGGCAGGACGGTGCCTTCCGGCTCCACTCTCGATCAGAACGGACTTGACTGCCGCCGTCGTCCGATCGGGGTAGTCCCCCGCGTATTGAGGCTCTGTCACAACCACGGAAAGCACCTTGAGGCCAAGTGGTCGGCAGCCTCACGTTCTCGATCATTGCCGAGCCAGAGATCGAGGTATGTGACGATCGGACTGGTGCAGAATATGCCCGGCGCCGGCTGAACGGCGTCCTTGAGCAAACTCTCATCGTTCGGGATGCACACGACTACATTCGTTCCTTTTTCGGTATGAGCAAGCTTCAACGCCTGCTCCAGCATCCGAGCACCAGACTCGTCGGCGTAGAAGCTGTGTGTGCCGCCCCGGGCGAAGGGCGCGATCCATTGGGCGGCCGAGTTTGACGAGAAAACTGCGCGTGGAAGCTGGGGTTCCGGATTCAGCTTTCCCGACAATTGTTTGCTGAGCTGCTCGCCGTGCAAGAGCGTATATCCGCTAATGCGGCGACCCGCCGGCTCGCGGTATTCGTCGCGCCATGTCCTCAATAACGCATTCGGCTGGACAAGGATGGTGCCGTCCGTCCCGTTTTCGATCCATTCTCGTGCGAGCAGGGCTTTACGGACGTTGCTCACATGGCCAAGGCTCGCATTGGCCGCTTCCGCCAGGTCGGTGACACGCCATGGCTGACCAGGATCGCGAAGAAGCACCCGCAGAATTGCCGCCGCCTTCGGGGCGAAGATCGACCTTAGAGCACGGGTTTCGGGCTTGGGCCTGTCCGCAACCGCCCGATCGATATACACATTGTCGAAAGCGAGGTGAGCATTTCCGACCATGTCCAGGTAGGCAATATCGTGGTCCACGCAGATCGATCGAGACTCGGGAGACAGGTAGGGACTCACGAGCATGGGGATCAAACGTCCGTCGGAATCCCCGTGACCGGACTGACGAGCATGGGCCAAGTAGCCTTTGAGTTCATAGACCGCAGACCGTACGAAACGGGGTGCACCGTTCGACTTGAATTCGATGACGAGTGCATAGGTGTCCTCACCATGGTCGAACTCGATACGTCCGTCTATGGGATAGTCGCTTCCACGCCACTGTTCGTGCTGAACTGAACTGGTCACAAGGTGCGGCACATGGGTGAGCAGGTCACGCGCCGCATGCACGGCGGCGACCTGCAGATCTTTTACTGATTTCTGGTTTTTCAGCATGTATTGAAAATACTGAATTGTAGTGAAAATTCCAAGAGACTTTCACTAATATAGAGTTTTCAACGATTTGCTGAAAAAAGAGCATGGTGACAGCGCCAATGGAAGAAATATGGACCGGGAGCGACGCTTGGAGGGTTGGAGGGCGAGTGTTGAAAACACGCTAGCCCGACTTTACCGTGTTCGCATCAGCATAGCATTGTCCTAGCGCTTGGG
>JAPPLF010000031.1:34013-74336 GCA_028874215.1 Acidobacteriota bacterium | reverse complement strand
CTGGTGATTCCGAGCGATCTGATGTCGAACGAGTATGCCCGCTGGATGTCCTACCCGGTCATGGTTCTGATCGGCGTTCCCCTCTACATTTGCGCTTCCGCGAGCACGCCGATCGCCGCCGCGCTGGTCGCCAAGGGTTTCAGTCCGGGAGCGGCGCTGATTTTTCTCATGACGGGTCCGGCGACCAATACGGGCACCATCGCGATCATCACGAGCCAGTTCGGGGCGCGCTTCGCGTCCATCTACGTGTCCGTGGTCATTGCGGTGACCGTCGTCATTGCCATCCTGATCGACACCCTCCTTCTCGCCACCGGCCTGGCGATCCCCGTGTACCTCGGGGCCTCTGACTCGCCGGCGATTCTGGCGCTGCAATGGGCGGGCGCCTTGGGCCTCATCGCCCTGATCGTCTGGCGGTTCCGCGCCGGCGCCCTGAGCAGTGGCTGGGAGGATCTGCTGATCAACCTACGGCCTCTGGCCAGGGGCTGGAGACGGTTTTGGGCGCACCTGACGCGTGGCCGATCGTTCCGCGGCGCCATCTCTCCCTCCACACCGGCGGGCAAAATACTCGGCGGAGTGGTCCTGGCACTGTTGTTCGGCAGCGGTTTTACCATCGTGCCTCCCGGCTCGGTCGGCTACGGCCGCCTGCACGGCAAGGTCTACTGGAGGGACCTGCCGCCGGGTCTGCACTATCTTGCCCCATGGCCCTTTGTCCGGGTCGACAAATGGCCGGTCCGGGAAGTGAAGTCCATCATGGCCGGCGACGCCCACGAGTATGTGTCCGGTGACCTGAACCTGATTTCCCTCGTCGTCAATGTGCAATACCGGGTGAAGGACCCCTATCTCTACCATTACCGGATAGCCGACCCGCAGAGCTTCATCGAGGACGCCGTCAGGGACCAGGTGCGTTCCTTCGTATCCGCCAGAAGCATGGACCAGCTCCTCAACGTTCATCGGGAAGCCTTGGAAGGGAGCGTCAACGACTTGTTCGAAAACAAGCATACGCACTTTCCGCGCGAGCAAGCCATGGTGTTCGAGAGCGTCGAGCCGATCAAGGTGAACCTGTCGGTCATCGGCCCCGTGCCCGAGGCCATGAGCGCCTTCCGGGAAGTATCGAGCGCGCAGGAGGATAAATCCCGGATTGTCACCAATGCGCAGCGGCTTCTGGTATCGCTGATTCCCCGGGCGCACGGCAATGCCGATTACGAGGTGGAGCAGGCCGATGGAGAGGCGCACCGAAGAGTGGCGACGGCAGGGGCGGAGTCCGCTGCGATCCAGCGGGTGGCCGCCGCCATGCGAAGCGCGCCGAATGTGCTTCGGAACATGCTGTGGCGGGAGAAGCTGGAAACTGCACTGTCCGATAAACCGAAGATCATCGTGCCCAACAGGCGCAGTCTGGAAAAGGTTGCGCTGTGGAAGAGGAGATCGGCGGAGGCGGGCGCCAAAGCCGGTCATCACAGGCCCGTAAGGATGCACGATCCGGCCGGCAGCAAGGGATCTCGCGCCGAGGGCGCCGGCCGGGAGCAATCGAAGATACCGGTCGACGCGCCCAAGGATTCGGCAGCCAATCAACCGGGGAGCAAGAAGTGATGACTTTGAAGATAAAGAGAATCCCCGCAACCATTGCCGTGATTGCTTTTGGCGTAATCGCTTACGATAGCCTTTACATCATCGACGAAACGCAACTCGGGGTATTGACCCACTTCGGCAAGATATCTCCCCCCGTCAGGCAACCCGGCCTCCACCTGAAGTGGCCCCGGCCCATATCCAAGATCTACAAGGTGGATCGTCGGATTCAGGCTCTCACCGACCTCTCCCAGGAACTGATTACGGAAGACCAGAAGAGCGTTCTGATGAACGGGTATCTGCTCTGGCGCGTGCAGGATCCCATTCTCTTCGTCGAAGCGATCCGAACCGGTGAGAGCGCTACCGAGCGGCTGACGAATCTCTTCCAATCGAGCAGCGGCATCGTTATCAGCAACGAGGCCCGAGACGCCTTTATCAGTCTGGGGCTGGAACACGAAGATCTGACCAGAGCGTCCAAGGATATTCTGGCTCTCATCGCGCCCATCGCCAAGGAAAATTACGGTATCGAGGTGACCGGAGCCGGAATCGTCGAATACACATTGCCGATGGAGAACCGGCCGAGCGTGATCCAGCGAATGATCTCGGAGCGCGCCCGCATCGCCGCCCGGTATCGCAGCGAAGGGGAGGAGATAGCGATCCGTGTCGAGGCGCGCGCCATCAACGAGCACGAGAAGATCATGGCCGACGCCCACGCGCAGGCGACCACCATACTTGGGGACGCGGAAGCTGAGGCGATGGCGTTGCTCGGCAGGGCCTACCGGCGCGATCCGGAGTTCTACAAGTTCATCCGCGCCCTCGACAGCTACGATCTGATTATCGACAGAAACACGACGCTCATGCTGCCGGCGGACAATGAGTTGTTCAAGTATCTCGACAGCAGGCAGGTACCGAGATAGATCGGGTTCGGCCAATGAACGAGCAGCAATCAATTCCGCCGAGCACGCGGGTCATATACGCCGTATTTGACTTTTGCGGCCTCCACCGCAAGAAATTTCTTGCGGGCCTTGCCTCCGCTGTCGCGCTCGGCATTCTGGCCAGTGGCATCTACATCATCAAGAAGGAGGAGGAGGGCGTCCGTACCCGCTTCGGGCGAGTGGTCGATGCGGCGGTCGGTCCGGGCATCGGCTACCGCATCCCACTCATCGAACGGATGCATATCCGCAAGGTCAAGAGAATCGTCGGATACCGGATAGCGAGCAGGAACGGCGATACGATCAACTTCACGGTCCTGTCCGGAGACACGAACCTGCTCGAAGTGGACGTGGCCATTCAGTACAAGATCCGTAATCTGAAGCAGTACCTGTTCGCGGCTTCCGACCCCCGCGCGTTGCTCACGGTGCTGGTACGGGAAGAGTTGATCAATATTCTGGGGCAGCACTTTGTTGACCTGATTATGACTTCGAATCGCGATCTCATTCAACAGCATCTGCTGGACGTGGTGATCGGACGCCTCGAAACTCTGGCTGTCGGGATCGATCTCGTCGCGCTCAAGCTCGTCAGCGTGCGTCCGATCCCGGAGACTCTGGCTGCATTCCGGGACGTCAACGACGCAATCGCGGAACGCGAGCAAGCCGTAAGCGCAGCAAATCGCAAGAGGGAACGGTTGGTTGCCCGCAGCAAGGGGCAGGCCGACGCGTTGATATTGAATGCAAAGGCGAGCGCCCGGGAACGAGTTGTTCAGGCGCGAAGCAGCGCCGGGGTCTTCAGGGCGTTGCTGGATGAATATCGGAAGGATCCGACACAGGTCGCCATCACGCGTTATTGGCAGCGCATGCGCGAGGTCTTTACCGAGGCAAGCCTGTCGATGGTAAACCCGGGTGGGGCTTCGACTATCGACATCAACATGATTGACGGCGCAGCCGGATTCACCCCGGCACAGATTGCGTTGGAAGCGCCGCCTTCGAGGGTTGCCGCTGCTGAGGGGCGGTTGCCGAGTTCGACCGCGCTACCCAACGTGCACACTCTGGAAACCGTCGGGAAGGACAGGCCCGTGCTGGATGGGCAGTTCCATAAGGAGCACACGGAGCGTGACCACGCAACGGGGGTCAATCCCCGGTCGCTCATATTCGATTCGCCCTCAATATTCTCCCATCGTCACCTCAAGAGTCACTCCGGAGGCGTCGGGCAGCCGGTCGACCAGAAGCCGATGGTGGATGTGATCGCTGATGAGGGCGCAGAGGACAACAAACCTGCAAGGGAAAAATAGGATGACTGACTTGCATCCCGGGATGCTTCGATCAGCGCTGTTCCTGGTAATGGCGTTGCTGCTGGTCCCGTGTCCGTCGATGGCGGCGACCGGCGTGTACGCGGATAAGGTCATCTTCGGGCAGAGCGCCTGTTTGACGGGGCCGAACAGGGATCTGGGGAACTACTACCGGTCGGGCATCCTCGCGGCGTTCGGGGAATGGAACGCTCGGGGGGGAGTCAACGGCAGGTCGTTGCAGTTGATCACCCACGACGACGGCTATGAACCGGACCAGGCGGCGGCGAACGCGGAGAGATTCGTCGCCGAGGACGATGTGTTGGCCATCGTCGGCGGCGTGGGAACGCCGACGGCGAAGCGCATCGCTCCAGTGCTGAGAGCGGCCGGGATTCCCTTTGTGGGCCACGTTACGGGCGCGGGATTTCTGCGCGACGCCGAGCACTTTCCGAATATCGTCAATCTGCGGGCGAGCTACGAGGAAGAAATCCTCATGTTGGTGGACTACGCCGTTCGCAAACAAGGCAAGAGCCGGTTCGGCATTATCTATCAGGACGACGCCTTCGGCCGTTCGGGGTTGAGGGGCTACAAGGTGGCGCTCAAGGAGCACGGTCTTCCCCTCTTGGCGAAAGCGGCCTTCTCACGCAACACGCATGCCGTCCATGCAAGCCTCTTTACCTTGGCGAAGGCCGATCTCGATTTCGTTCTGCTCGTCGGGACCTATACCACCAATGCGGATATCATCAACATGGCGAACAGCTTGGGACATGACTACATCATGGCCAATCTGTCCTTTGTTCTGTCCTATGAATTGAAGCAGAGAATTGAGATGCCGAGTAGCGAAGTCGTGGTGACCGAAGTCGTGCCGGACCCGACAGACGCGAACAGTCGAATCGTTCGAAATTTTCGACGCGCCCTTCGATCGGAGAGCCAACGAGCGGGGAAATCCGTTCGACCGGCGGCCAATGAGGTGTCTTTGGAGGGCTATATGCTTGGCCGCTTTGTCATCGCCGTGCTGGAGCGCATGGGTGAGGAATTGACGCGCGAGCACTTTCTTGAGCAGGCATTGCGGTCCGGCCCCGTGGACATTGATGACTGGAAGGTTGAATTCGAGCCTGGGACGAATGCCGGATCGAATTTCATCAGGTTGACCGCATTCGGTGGCAACTAAGCCACGAAAGGAGAAGGGTCGCTTGAAAAAAGTAGATGACTTTTCCACCGAAGAGGTCGGCGAGGAATGGCTGCGCGAACTCTACAAGGTTGTCGCCATGCGGCGCAACACCATGTTCCGCTTGATCAACGAGTCGACGCGCATGTTGCTGTACGGCAATGCCGGCGGCGCAGCGTTGATCGTCGGATTCATGAGGGAACCTGCGGGGGGCGAGAGTACGACCTACCACTGGTTCACCTTGCTGACCCTGCTCGTCTTCGGGGTTGGAATTCTCGCATCGGCCCTGACAATGGTCCTGGTGACTCTGGTCTCGGTGAAGGAGGCGCACGGGGCGGAAACCGGATTGAAGGAGTTCGTCGACGGCGATTTGGATCGCTCGCGGGTGCTGTTCGTGGTTGCAGGCCAGATCTTTCGCCTGGCGGATTTCGCCACCGTGTGCGGCACCGTCAGCGCCATGAGCTTCATGCTCGGTGGACTGAGCAGCATCATCCTGTTGACCCTGTACTTCTGACGCATCCTTGAATTGAGCAGTCAAGGCATTGGGTACGGACCATCGCCATGCTCCAACTCGCCGGATCGCTCGCCGCGCCGGTCGTGGGTGCGTTCCTTTACAGGTGGCTGCACGACCGGCCTGGTGCTGCACGTTTTGTTGACGTCTTCATGTACGTCGCCGTGCCGGCACTCGTTGTCTGGCAGGTGATTCCGTCTGCCTGGGCCGGCTACGGCGTACTGGCGATTGTGGTCTTCGCTCTGGGCGCCGGAACACCCGCCATAATTGAATTCGTCTCACACAGGCTCGCGCCCCATACCGACAATCTGGCCCTCCTGGCCGGTTTGTCCGGCTTGGCGCTGCATGTGTTTCTGGAGGGGGCGGCGCTGGTGTCCACAGGAGTACAAATCGCACCGGCGGTGATCCTGCACCGGATTATGGTTGGCCTGATGATCTGGTGGCTGCTGCGCCCCCGGCATGGCTTCGGGGGAGCTTTGCTCGGCATCGGAGTGATCCTGGTTGCCACGGTCGCCGGTTACGCTGTCGGCGCCCGGGTCTTCGGGGACGGCAGCGGTGGCGTGGAACTCTATCAGGCGTTCGTCGGCGGATCGCTTCTGCACGTCGTGTTTCACCAAGTCCGCCACGACCATAGTCACAAGCACGACTGAGGAAACCTGCCCAGGGGGAGTTCATGCCTCCGTGCACCTGCGTCAGTTGCGGAGGATGATCCCATGCTGGCGCAAAGGTGCAGGAGCTTGCGAGGCGTCGGGAGGAATGCGTCACATGAGCCTCGACCCCGATTTGACCGGCAAGGCGGAGAACCCACCGTGCGGAACTTGAGTCCGGCCCCTTTCGCAGGCTTCGACCGCAGACGATTCCTCCAGCTTTCAGCCGCGGCGCTAACGGCCTGGCGAAGTCCGGAACCGCAGCTCTTGGCGGCGCCGTCCCCCTCCCCTCGGGCCGACTCCATGATTCTGCTCTGGATGGCCGGGGGCATGGCGCAGACCGAGACCTTCGACCCCAAGCGCTACACCCCGTTCGAACCCGGTATCGAGTCCAAACGGGTTCTGAGCACGTTTCCCGCCATCGACACGGTGGTGGACGGCATTCGACTCTCCAGCGGCCTGGACCGCCTGGCCCGGGTGATGGACCGGGCCACCCTGATCCGGAGTCACCGTCTGGGAGACCTGGGCTTCATCCTTCACTCCCGCCACCAGTATCACTGGCACACCGGCTACGCGCCGCCCCTCTCGGTGGCGGCTCCCCACCTGGGGTCGGTGGTGGCCCGGACGCTGGGGCCCCGCCATCCGGACGTGCCCGCATTCGTGGACATCGGACAGGACATGGAGATCGGCGCGGAGAGCGACTCGCTCAAGGCCTTCCATACCGCCGGGTTCCTGGGCGCCGAGTACGGGCCCATGCTGATCCCGGATCCGGCGGCCGCGGCCGGAGCCATGCGGCCGCCCCAAGGCGTGGACCGGACCCGCGCCGCGCGGCGTTACCGCGCCTATCGCCGGCTGGTGGCCGAGAGTCCGGTGCTTCAACAAGGGACCACCTACCAGCAGGAGTCGCTGCTCCGCTACCTGGACAAGGCCCACCGCCTGGTGGATTCTCCCGCAGCCGCGGCCTTCGACCTGTCCCGGGAGCCCGAGAGTAGTCACCGAAGTTACGGCGCCGCCCGCTTCGGCCAGGGCTGCCTGCTGGCCCGGCGGCTCGTGGAAGCGGGAGTCCGGTTCGTGGAGGTCACCACCGGATACATCCCTTTTCGCTACTTCGACACGCACGAGAACGGCCACGAACGCATGGTCCACCTCAAGCGGAGCATCGACGGTCCCATCGCCCAACTGGTCCTGGACCTTGAAGAGCGCGGGCTTCTGGATCGGACGGTCGTGGTCGTGGCCAGCGAGTTCGGCCGGGACGCCCTCATCGAGGGCAAGCCGGACCTGGGGGTGAGGCAGCAGATCGAGGTCCCGGACCGGATGACCGAGCCGCGCCACTACGGCATGCACCGGCATTTCACCGAAGCCTCCTCGGTGCTGGTTTTCGGTGGCGGATTCAAGCAGGGCTTCCTCTACGGGAGGACCGACGACGAGCGCCCCTGTCGCGTGGTGGAGAATCCGGTCTCCATCGAGGACCTGCACGCCACCCTCTATGCCGCCTTGGGCATTCCGCCGGATCAAGCCTACGTGGTGGAGAAGCGGCCCTTCTTCGTCACCAAGGACGGCCGCGGAAAACCGGTCCAAGAGCTGTTTGCCTGACCCCAGCGATTTCCAAACCACACACCGGAGTCGAGACTCTTGAAGCCACTATCGTCATTTCCCCGAAGAACGTACGTTACGCAGCCGACGCCCCTGCAGCCGGCTCCCCGCCTGTCGCGATTGCTGGGCGGTCCGGAGATCTTCATCAAGCGGGACGACCTGCTGCCGGGAGCGGGCGGCGGGAACAAGACCCGCAAGCTGGAGTTTTCCATCGGTGACGCTCTGGCCCAGGGCGCGGATACCCTCATCACCAGCGGCGCGATTCAATCCAACCACTGCCGGCTGACCCTCTCCTGGGCCCGGGTGGAGGGACTCGAGTGCCACCTGGTGCTCCAGGAACCGGCGCCCGGCGCCTTCGATCCCGAGGCCGGCGGCAACAATTTCCTCTACCAGTTGCTGGGGGCGGACAGCCTCCGGATCGTCTCCGGAAGGGAAGAGGGGCCTCTCGCCATGGAGCGGTTGGCCGGCGAGTGCCGGGAGCGGGGACGGAAGCCCTATCTGATTCCAGTCGGAGGATCCACCCCGGTCGGCGCCACCGGTTACGCCGCCTGCGCCCTGGAGCTGATCTCCCAGTTTCGGGAGCTGGACCTGCGGGTGAACCACCTGGTGGTTCCCAGCGGAAGCGCCGGGACCCAGGCGGGCCTCCTGGCCGGATTCCACGGCGCCGATCACTCGCTCGCCGTGACCGGCGTCAACGTGAGCCGCGGCCGGGATCTGCAGGAGCCGAGCGTCTACGAGCTGGCCCTGGCGACCGCCTCCCGGCTGGGCGTCGAAGCCCCGGTCCCCAGGGAATCGGTGGACTGCAACGGCGACTACTTGGGCCCTGGATATGCCCTGCCGACGCCGGAGATGATGGAAGCCGTCGGGCTCGTGGCCCGCTCCGAGGGAATCCTCCTGGACCCGGTCTACACCGGCAAGGCCATGGCCGGGACCATCGACCTGATCCGCAAGGGGGTCTTCCGCAAGGGGGAGACGCTGGTCTTCGTCCACACCGGGGGCTCGCCGGCTCTCTACGTCCACATGGACGCGTTTCGGAAGAGGTTCCCTCCGCCGCCGGCGACCGATTCGGCCGGCATCGAAAGGTAGGAACTCCCCCACCGGCCCGGACGGGAGCGGCGGTTTCCAACCGCCGAACTGGAACGGCGATTTCCAATCGCCGAACTGGAACGGCGGTTTCCAACCGCCGAACTCTTAACTAACGAACTTGGCGACGAAGGCCGGGCGATTGGAATTCGCCCCTCCTCATATCTCAGGAGGCCGGGAAGGTCAGACCAGGATCTCCTCCACGACCCGGGCGGGAAACTGGTCGGTCAGGCGCTCGTCCAGACCGTGGCGCCGGTAGACCAGGTCCCGGTAGTTCATGCCCAACAGGTGCAGCAGGGTGGCGTGGAAGTCGTGGACGCTGACCCTCTGGTCCACGGCCTTGTGCCCGATGTCGTCGGTGCCGCCGTAGGTGAGTCCTCCCTTGACGCCGCCGCCGGCCATCCAGATGCTGAATCCGTCGGGGCCGTGGTCCCGCCCGTCGGCGCCCCGGTCGGCGACCTGGGCCAGGGGCATTCTCCCGAACTCTCCGCCCCAGATCACCAGGGTCTCCTCCAACAGGCCGCGGCGCTTGAGGTCCTTGACAAGGGCGGCCGCGGGACGGTCCGTCTTCCCGCAACTGTAGGTCAGCATCTTCTCCAGGTTGGTGTGGGCGTCCCAGATCTGGCCTTCGATGAAGATCTGAACGAAACGGACTCCCCGCTCCACCAGGCGCCGGGCCATGAGGCAGCGGGTTCCATAGGAACGGGTCAGCTCGTCGTTGAGGCCGTACATTTCCCGGGTGGCCTCGTCCTCCTGGGACAGGTCCAGCGCATCCGACGTGGCCAACTGCATCCGGGCGGCCAGCTCGTAGCTGGCGATCCTGGCGTCGAGCTCCGGTTCCCTTGGCCGGGCGTCCCGGTGCGCCGTGTCGAGACGGCGGAGCAGGGCGCGCTCGGCTTCGATCAGGTCGCTGGGCAGATTCCGCCGCGACTCCAGGTTCAGGACGGGCGGCCCCTCGGAGCGGAAGCGGGTCCCCTGGTAGACGGGAGGCAGCCAGGCCGACTGCCAGTTCTGCTCCCGGTTGATGGGCAGCCCCTTGGGGTCGTCCAGCACCACGTATCCGGGCAGGTTCCGGGTCTCGCTCCCCAGTCCGTAGACCACCCACGAGCCCAACGAGGGCCGATTGGGCAGGGTTCGGCCCGAGTGCATGAGATAGATGGCCGGCTCGTGGTTGAAGTGCTCCCCGTACATGGAACGGATCAGGGTGATGTCGTCCACCACCTCTCCCAGATGGGGAAGCAGTTCGGAGAGCTCCATTCCGCAACGTCCGCGCCGCTTGAACTTGTAGGGGGAGGGGAACAGCCCTCCCACCTGGTCGGCGAATTCGATCTTGTTGAGGATGTCCCTGGGGGGCGCGCTCCCCGCCAACCGGGCCAGCTCCGGCTTGGGGTCGAACAGGTCCACCTGGCTGGGTCCGCCGTTCATGAACAGGTGGATCACGGCCTTGGCCTGGGGACGGTAGTGGGGAGCCCGGGGCTTCAGGTCATGGACTCCGTTGCCGGCCAGCGCCGGATTGGAGGAGGAGTAGAGGTCCTCCCCCAAGAGTGTGGCCAAGGCCGTGCCGTAAAGGCCGTCGCTGAGCCGGGAGAAGAACTCCCGCCGGGGGATGTGGGGACTCTCGAGTCTGTTTCTCATGGTCGCCGGCCTAGTCGATGTAGGAGAACTCCGCCGAGGTGAGCAGAGCGTGGGAAACGGACGCCAGAGCCGACCAGTGGGCGGTCGTCCGGCGCGGAGCCTCGTCCTGTTCGTTCTCCAAGTGACGGGTCCACTTCTCCGCGAGGTCGGAGAGGGATTCCAGGGTCATTTGCATCTCCTCCGGAGTGGGCCTCCGGGTGAGAACCCGCAGGTAGAGCTCCCGGACCTGGTCCTCGGCCCGTCCCGGGTGCGCGTCCACCAGGCGTCCGGCCAGATGGCGCGACAGCTTCCGGGCCAGGAAGCCGTTCATCAACTGGAGGGCCTGCGGCGCAACGTTGGAGGAGATTCGCTCGGTGCAGTTGGGCGCCATCTGCGGGGCGTCGAAGAGGTCCAGGAAGGTCATTCTCAGGAGGCGCCGTTTCTGGGTGTAGATGGCCCGCCTCCAACCGTTCTTCGTTCCCTGGGCGATCACCTCCCCGTCGTCCATCCTCTCCACCGGGTCGGCCGGTCCGAAGCGGTCCGGGTCCAGCCGGCCGGTGGCCCGCAGCATGGAATCGTAGAGCACCTCCGCCTGCATCCGCCGCAAGGACATGCGCGACCAGAGGTGGCCTTCGGGATCGGCTTCCCCCTGCAACCCCCGTCCCGAACTCTGTCGGTAGGCGGTGGAGGTCATCATGAGCCGGTGCAGCGACTTGAGGCTCCAGTCCCGGTCCACGAACCAGGTGGCCAGCCAGTCCAGCAGTTCCGGATGGGAGGGCCGGGCGCCGGTCCGGCCGAAGTCGGCCGGCGTGGAGACGATGCCACGTCCGAAATGGTGCATCCAGACCCGGTTGACCAGGACCCGCGAGGTCAGCGGATGCTCCGGATGGGTCAGCCAGCGGGCCAGGGCCAGGCGATAGCCGGTGGTGTCGGTTCTCCCCGAAGGGATCTCCGGATCGTATTCGGGCAACCCCGCACGCAGGACGGCGGGCACTCCGGGGTAGACGCGCTCCCCGATGGTCTCGGCATTGCCGCGCTGCAGGACGTAGGTGGGAGAGCCTTCGCTCCCCATGTCGAAAAGGGCCCGCACGGCCGGTTTGGGTTTCAGTTTCTTCTTCAGCTCGCCCAGCGACTTGTTGAATTCCGCGAGCTGGGGTTTGAGCTCCTCGTTCTCACGCGCCAGCCCCTGGTCGGTGACCTTCAGCGTCTTCTGAAAACGGCGTTGCAGGTATTTCTGAACCGTGTTGCGCTGGTCCTCCGGGGTCTTCAGCAGGGCTTTGAGGTCCTGCCGCAGGGCTTCCGGCAGGGCCGCCAGCCGGGATTCCAGGACCTGGTTTCGGAGCGGCCCGGTCTTGGCCTTCCAGGCCCGTTCCAGGTCGTCGATCTGCTTTTGGATGGGAGCGTTGAAGCGCTTCGTCTCCTCGATCTCCTTCGGATCCCCCACGTCCAGGTAGCGCTGGGTCGGGTCGAGCCAGTCGTAGGGGTCGTAGGCGCTCTGAAAAACGGCGCTGAGGCGGTAGTAGTCCTTCTGGGAGATGGGGTCGTACTTGTGATCGTGGCAGCGGGCGCAACCCATGGTCAGGCCCAGGACCGAGGAGCCCAGCACCTGGATCTCGTCGTGGATCACGTCCATCTTTTCGGCCAGCGAGGCGTTGGACGGCGAATCGGTGGGATCGGAGGCGAGCCTCAGAAACCCGGTGGCCGCCAGGAACTCCAGGGCGTCGGGCGTGACCTCCTTCTTGTAGTCCGCCAACTCGTCGCCGGCCAACTGCTCCACCAGGAAGCGGTCGTAGGGCTTGTCCTGGTTCAGGGAGCGGATCACGTAGTCGCGGTAGCGCCAGGCCTGGGGGCGGAAGTGGTCGGCGTGCTTGATCCCCTCGGTGTCGGCGTAGCCGGCCACGTCCAGCCAGTGCTGAGCCCAGCGCTCCCCGTAGTGGGGCGAGTCCAGCAGCTCCTCGACCATGCGCTCGTACGCGTCCGGAGACTCGTCCGCCAGATGGGCCCGGATCTGGGACGCGGTGGGAGGCATCCCGACGAGGTCCAGGTAGGCCCGGCGCATCAGGGTGAGGCGGTCCGCTTCGGGCGAGAAGCTCAGGCCGTTGGCTTCCAGCTTCTCCAGCAGGAAGGCGTCGATGGGATTCCGGACCAGTGCGTCCCGGGCGACCTTCGGAACCGGAGGACTCTTTGGACTCCGGAAGGACCAGAACCCCCGGTCCTCGCCGGTCAGGGGAAGTTCGGAATCCTGGCCCGGGTCATGCGGCGGGTCGGCAAGCGCTCCGGCGGCGATCCAGCGGCGCAGGTTCTCCACCTCCCCGGTGCTGGGAGGCCTGACGCGGTACTTGAAGAGGAGGTCGGCGGGAGGCATCTCCTCGTGCACGATGCGCTGAAAGAGAAGACTGGCGTCGGGGTCGCCCGGCACCAGGGCCGGTCCCGACTTGCCGCCCCGGAGGCGTCCGGCCAGGGTTCTCAGGTCCAGACCCCCTTCCTGGGCCCGCTTGCCGTGGCAGACCACGCACCTCATGAGGAAGATGGGAAGCACGTCCTTCTCGCTGATGTCCGCGTGGGCCAGGGCCGCTTCCGCTTGACCCAGCCGGTCGATCCAGCCGCGGATGGCCGCAATCTCCTCCCGGCCCAGAGCCGCGTCGCCGGGAGGCATGGCTCCGGACACCACCTTGTCCAGCAACAGACTTTGGTCGGCCGACCCGGGGACGACGGCCGGACCCGATTTGCCTCCCTTCAGGATCGATGCGGGGGCTCTCAGGTCCAGCTCGGCCTGGGGCGCGGACTCGCCGTGGCAGGCCACACAGTTGTTCTCGATGATGGGCCGGATCGACGAGTCGAAGACGTCCGGCGCCGTCTCGCCGGTTGCGGTAACAGGAGCGAAGAACAGCGGAGCGAGCCAGATCATCCGGCGGCAGGCCCTGAGAAAGGCCATGGTGTTCCCTGAATGAGGCGTCATCGAGTAGCTCCAGATTGGCGCCATGATACCGGAGATGTCTGGGCAACGCGAGAATCGGCCAGGACCCTTACCGCGGTCCCGGGTCCGGGTGAAACCGATTCGATCGGAGCACCCTGGGAGGGACATTCTTGTCCCCCTCATCATCGCCGGTCCGGAACCGGATCTCCTTTGTTCCTCAGTAGATTCTCTCCTCGGCGCTGTACGCGTGCAGATGGTCGAGGTGGTGGCGTTCGGTGCAGCCTTTCGCCGTGTATTCCAACTGGATCGTGATGTGTTGGATGCCGAAATCGTTAGCTGCGATCTCCCGCAGGCGGCGCCGCAGGAATTCCAGGTCTTTGAATTCGGGGTCGACCAGGACGTGGGCAGTGAGCACTTCATAGCCGGGGACGAGGCTCCAGACGTGGATGTCGTGGATCAGGCCGACGCCCACCACCTCTTCCATCTGGCTGCAGAGCCGATACACGTCTATGTGTTTGGGAACACCCTCCAGCAGGACGTTCACGACCTTGCCGATCAACCGCCAGGTGCTGAACAGGATGAGAACTCCGATGACCACACTCACGACCGTGTCTGCGTGGTCCCAGTCGAAGGCCCACACGAGCAGGCCCGAGACCACGACGCCGACGGTCCCCAGCAGATCGACCATGATGTGCAGGAATGCGCCTTCAACATTGGCATTGTGCTTCGACGCGCGGTGGAGAACACCGGCCACCGAGAGGTTGACCAGCAAGCCGGCTGCGCCGAATGCAAGCATGATTTCGCCTTCAACGTGGTGATGCGCATCATGGGCGCGTTCGTAGGCCTCCGTGATCAGCCATCCGGCGATCAGCCAGAGAGAAAGGGCGTTGAGCAGGGCCGCCAGGATCTCGAGGCGGCGGAGGCCGTAGGTCCGTTGGATGGATGCGGGCCGAGTCGAGAAGTGGAGGGCGACCAGGGCGAAACCGATGGACGCCGCGTCCGTCACCTTGTGTACGGCTTCCGCCAGCAACGCCAGACTGCCCGACAAAATGCTGCCGACGATCTGAATGAGCATGTAGCCGACGGTCAAGAGGAGCGCGATGATCAGGCTGTACCGGCTGGCGCCGTGCAGATCGTCGCCATGTTCCGCGGGTCCGTGATGATGGTGGTCGTGATCGTGACGATGCGCACCCGTCATATTGTTCAATTCGACGAACTTAGTGCCGTAACTTACCGGATAATCTCAATTTTGTTGTCAATTTTGTTGTCGTGATCGGGGCGATGTCAACTGTTGGTCAATGGCAGTTGCCGTTATACGTGAGGAAACGGGCATCATGGCGCAAGCCCTCGAGGAAACTGACCAGCGCAGTGGTTCGGGGCTCAAGATCCTCACCTTCCGGATCGTCCTTCTCTCGCCGGCTCCGCAACATACGGCCGCAGCGGAATCCCACGGTGCGCTGAAGGACGTCGAAACGCTCAAGGCTCCCGCGTGCGCGTGAAGGGGACAGTCCGCGGAGGTCCCCGGAAAACCAGACTGTCCCCATCTCCACTCCCCATCTCTGAAGGGGGCAGTCACGCACGGCGGGCGCCCCCGAAAACCAGACTGTCTCCACCTCCCGCTACTGCCCTCTACACTAGACTCGTGTACACTGACTTCGTGTATATTCCTCAATGAGGCTTAGAAAGCGGATTATGAAAAACATCACATTGAGCGCCGACGAAAACCTGATTGAAGCGGCACGCCGACGTGCTGCCGCGGAACACACAACGTTGAACGAGCAATTTCGCGGCTGGCTTGAGAACTACGTACGACGCGAGCAGCAGGCTGCGGAGGCCATGAGAGTGATCCGCGAACTGCAAGGGCGCATATTCACTGGAGGTCGCACGTTCACTCGGGATCAAATGAATGAGCGTTGAAGACTTCCTTGACTCCAACGTCTTCGTCTACTTGTTTGATGAAACCGACCCCAGAAAGCGGCAACTTGCAGAGCGTCTGGTTAAACGGGCCTTGGAGCACCAAACTGGTTGCATCAGTTTCCAGGTCGTCCAGGAAACACTCAACGTCATGACCCGTAAGCTCAAGGTGCCGCCGGAGACGGCGCACTCCGGAAAAACAGACTGTCCCTTTCTCCGTCTCCCTTTCTCCACTTTCCGAAAACTTGCCCGAATAGCCAGACTGTTCCCAGTTCCCCCATCTCCGCCCGAGTACCAGACTGTCCCCATTTTCCCCCCACGCATCGCAATCAGCACTTCTACCGTGTACACTGCAACAGTGTAGATCGTAGACGGAATACTTCACGAAAGAAGACTGAAAGCATGGAGGTCATCGTGAGAAACATCACCCTGAGCGCTGACGAGAATATGATCGAAGCGGCTCGGCGCCGCGCGGTGGCGGAAAATACGACCTTGAACGGTCAGTTTCGGCTCTGGCTTGCCGAGTACGTTGGCGGGGAAAGGCAGGCAGCCCGGGCGATGCGTACCGTCCGTGAACTGCAAGGCAAACTGCGCGTCGGGCGCAAGTTGACGCGGGAAGAGATGAATGAACGCTGAAAGCTTCATCGATACAAATGTCTTCGTGTATCAGCTTGAGCGTCTTGATGTCCGTAAAGCCGATATTGCCGACCAACTCATCGGGCATGGAATCGAAACCCAGACGGCGTGCATCAGTTTTCAGGTGATCCAGGAGTGTCTCAACACCGCCACCCGCAAGGCTGAAGTGCCGCTGACCGAAGATGAGATGCGCAAGTACATGATGGACGTCCTGAATCCGTTGTACAGAGTTCAACCAGATATCTGGCTCTATGGAAAATCACTGGAGATCCGATCCCGCTACGGTTTCAGCTTCTATGACTCGCTCATCGTTGCGGCCGCGATCAAGGCGGGCTGCAGAACCCTCTACAGCGAAGATCTTCAGCATGGGCAAGAGATTTCTGGCGTTGTCATCACGAACCCTTTCGGTTAGAGAACCGATCCCACGGAAAATCGCGGAAAATCGGACTGCCCCCTTCTTGATCGGCCAAACCTCTTCCGCGTCATTGACGATCCGGTGGACTCAGGCGATGGAAGGGTATGAATTAGGATACTTCAATATGTAACTTTGGAATATCCTAATAATTATTGTAAGCTGTCTGCGATGATCGAGCGGGACCTCACGCCGGAGTTGATCAGGGCGGCTCGCCAATTCCCTTCGATCACGTTGACCGGACCACGGCAGAGCGGAAAGACGACCTTGTGCCGAGCCGTGTTTCCGGACCTTCCCTACACGACTCTGGAGGCCCCGGACATACGCGCTTTGGCGACGGAGGACCCCAGAGGTTTCCTGGCCCAGTTTCCCAACGGAGCCATCATCGACGAAGTGCAACGCGTCCCAGACCTCCTCTCGTACCTGCAGGTCATCATCGACTCCGATCCGGAGCCCGGCCGCTGGGTTCTGACTGGCTCGCAGAACCTTTCCCTGCTGGCGTCGGTCAGCCAATCGCTGGCGGGAAGGACAGCCGTGCACCACCTGCTGCCACCGAGCCGCAGTGAGATCGTGCGCTTCGACCGGCCTCCGAAAAGTCTTGAAGCGACTCTCTTCGCGGGCGCCTATCCTCGGATTTTCGATCGCGATCTGAACCCGGCGGACTGGCTCCGTTCTTATGTCGCGACCTATATCGAACGGGACGTGCGGACCATCAGCAACGTGGGAGACCTTCCCACCTTTCAACGCTTCGTGGAATTGTGCGCCGGCCGTACGGCTCAACTGGTGAACTACTCGTCATTGGCCGACGACTGCGGCGTGTCCCAGCCAACGGCCAAGACATGGCTCGGGATTCTCGAGACCGGTTTTCTCACCTTTCGCCTGCCGGCATTTCACGCCAATCTGCGCAAGCGCCTGGTGAAGATGCCGAGGTTGTACTTCTACGACACCGGGCTGGTCTGCTGGCTGCTGGGCATTCGCAGCCCCGAGCAGCTCCGCACACATCCCTTGCGAGGACCGATCTTCGAAACCTGGGTGGTCTCGGAGATTGCAAAATACCGGACTCACCTGGGCGAATCCGGGGGTCTTTTCTTCTACCGCGACAGTAACGGGGCCGAGGTCGATCTCATCCTTGAATATCCGTTCCACATCACGCTGGTGGAAGCCAAGGCTTCCGCGACGCCGTCCTCCGCTCTGTTTCGCGGCGCCCGGCGCGTGCGCAGACATCTTTCGCGACAGCCTCGCCCATGTTCGGTCGTCGTGGCCTACGGGGGCGAGCAACTCCAGCGGCGCACCGAAGGGAGCCTGGTCCCCTGGAGCGAACTGCACCAAGCGGACTTTTGGGAACCGGCCGCCGTCGTTTGACAGAAATCCTTGCCGTGGTAGGGTTCTAGGCACCATTGCCATCTCACCGGATCTCCACCGAGCCTGTGCTCGAACCCGGGTCGAAAACCCCGGCTGCAGGCAGTCCGGTCCGCGCTGGCGCATTCTCGACAATTCCAGACGATTTGCTTGAGGACCGTAGACTGACGCGTCTTCTCCAGGGGGCCAGATGACCGACCAGAACCCAACTCAGATGTCCGGCGCCGATCCCGGCTCCAACCTCCGCGTCCCGGCCGGGAAAATGGCGGCCTGGGGAGTGGACACGCTGCCCGTTCCTCCCCCGGACCGCTTCGATCTGCGCCGGTTCCTGGGGCCGGGCCTGCTCATGGTGGGACTGGCCATCGGAGGAGGGGAATGGCTGACCGGTCCCGCCCTGACGGCGCAGTACGGCGGGATACTCATGTGGATCGCCACCATGAGCATCCTGTTCCAGTGCTGCTACAACCTGGAGGTGATGCGCTACGCCCTGTATTGCGGCGAGCCCATGTTCACCGGCTTTTTCCGGTTGGCGCCGGGCCCGCGCTTCTGGACCGGCATCTTCCTGGTGGTCGACTTCGGCGCGATCTGGCCCTACCTGTCGGCCAACGCGGCGGTACCCTTGTTGGCGGCGTTTCTGGGGCATCTGCCTGGGACCCTCCCCACGACCTACCTTTCCCAGGAAGAAATCGTGGCCGAGACGGGGCTTTCGGCCCGGCTGGTGGAGGAGATGTCGCAACACCCCGGCCGTTTCGGACGGGTCCAGGATGTCGAGCGCGAGACGGGACTGCCGGTGGAGGTGATCCGGGAGATCGCGCAGAACCCGGAGCACTATGGCGACACCCGCCGCTGGCGGCCTCTGCCCCATCCGCTCACCGAGTGGCAGGACGGGGACTCGGTCACGGAGGTGGCCGCCAGGACCGGGTTGGACCGCGAGGTTCTGGAGAAGGTTCAAGGGAGGCCGGAACTGTTCGGACCGGTGGAGGTTGTCATCCGAGAAACCGGACTTCCGGCCGAGATCGTCCATGAAATGGCTCGGAACCCGAGCGCCTACGGCGTCACGGACCGGTGGAAGGCCATGCCGGAGCCGGTGCTGGAGAAGTGGGTCGAACCGGAAAGGAGTACGGTTGGCTATCTCGGCTACGCCATCTTCCTCTCCGCCTTCGTCCCGCTGATCTTCGGCGGCAAGGTCTACAACATGGTCGAGAAGATCATGGCCGCCAAGACGGCCCTGGTGCTGGGCTATCTCATCTTCCTGGGGGTCTTCTACGTCGAATGGCGGGTCTGGGTCGAGATCTTTTCGGGGTTCGTCAAATTCGGGGCGCTTCCCGAAGTGGGGGGAAACCCGTTGACGTGGTCGGAACTGTTCCGGGGGACCTTCGGAATCGGAGGCGCCAGACCGGCTCTGGACGTGGGCCTGTTGGCTATTTTCGCCGCCATTGCCGGAAGCGGAGGCCTGGGCAACGCCAGTTTCGCCAACTACGTTCGGGACAAAGGCTGGGGAATGGGGGCCCGGGTGGGCGCCATCGCCAGCGCCGTGGGCGGAAAGGGCGTCAAGCTGCTCCACGAGGGCCGGGTGTTCCACGTCACGCCGGAATCGAAAAAACTGTGGACGGGATGGCGCAAGGTCACGATTCGCGACCAACTGGGGATCTGGGTCGGGGGTTGCATCCTGGGCATGGGCATACCGGCCCTGCTCTCGCTCCAGTTCGCCGCCGGACAGCAGGTCCGGGGCGATTCGCTGGCCGCCCTGACGGCACAGGGAGTCGTCGAGAAGACCGGGGAACCCATCTTCTGGTTTCTCACCCTGCTCTGCGGCTTCATGGTCCTGGGCCCGACCCAGATCGCGGCGGCGGACTCCTTCTGCCGGCGTTGGACCGACCTGATCTGGACCGCCAGCACCCGCGCCCGGGGGCTGAAGGAAGAGCAGGTCAAGTATGTCTACTACGTGCTGCTGGCCGCCTACGCCCTCTGGGGTGTGATGGCGCTGACCCTGATTCCCGACCGCATGATGATCGTGAAGATTGCGGGCATCCCCTTGAACTTCGGTCTGGGGTTTTCGGCGCTCTGCGTCCTGGCCGTCAACTGCAAACTGCTGCCCAGGGAATTGCAGCCTGCCTGGTACATCCGTGTCTTGATGGTGGCCTGCGCCCTGTTCTTTTTGAGCATCGCCTGTGTCTCCACGGCGGCCGTGATTCGCGACCTCCAGTTCCTGTAGGAGTCGGAGGGGGGGACTATTAGTCCCCCCGTGCTCTTCCCAATCGGCGGCAGGAAAACCGCCGTTCAGATCCCATCTTGGAGGAACCAACATGCGCACCCGCTTGATCGCAGCGATGACCTCCCTCTTCCTCCTGCCGATCCCCATCCAAGCCAGCGACAAGCAGAACGTCATGATCGTGAGCTGGGGCGACGTCATCATGTCCGGGGCCCCGGGGGCGGCGCGGCTGGACACGCCCGAAAAGGTGCGCGAGTCCGTCCGCTCCTGGAAATCCCAGGGCATCGACCAGGTCCTCTTTCGCGGCGACAACTTCCGCGTCCTCCTCTTTCACCAGACGGCACCCGCCAACGAGGAACACCGCAAGGGGTTGGAGAAGACCCGGGTGGCCTGGGAGTCGGACCTCATGGAGACTGCCGTCAACGCCATGAGGGAAGCCGGCATTCGCGCCTACGTCTGGCTGACCGTTCTGGACGAAGGGTGTCCCCCCGAGGTCCTTTACGCCGACTCCGTGCCCTTCGCCTGGCAGTCCCGCTTCACCCGCCAAAACCCGCAGTTTCTGGCCTGCGACAGGAGCCTCACCCCGAATGGCCGGAAGTACCACTGGGGCGTCATGGAGTACGCCTATCCGGAGGTCCGGCAATACATGCTCGAGGTCATCCGGGCCTTCTCCGACCGCTTCGATCTGGACGGCGTCTTCCTGAGCCTTCGCACTCATTCGCCGCCCCCCGGCCACGCCGACCAGTTCGGCTTCAACGAACCGGTGGTCCGGGAGTACAAGCGCCGCTACGGACGGGACATCCTGCGCGAGCCCTTCGACCTGGAGAAGTGGCGGAACTTGCGGGGCGAGTTCTTCACCACCTTCCTCAGGGAGGTCCGGGACCACCTCAAGAGCCGGGGACAGAAGCTCGCGGTGGGCGTGCAACAGGGGGAGTACCTGGGCCCCCCCTTCGGCAACATGAGGATCCAGTGGCGGCGCTGGGTCGCCGACAAGATCGTCGACCAGCTCGTGGTCGGGCACATCACCGGAGCGCGGGCCCGCTACCCGCTGCGGACTCAGCGCACCATGGGCTACCTCCAGAGCCAGGAGGACAATCTGGGTCTGCTTCCCATCGAAGAGGCCCTGAGCAACGACTACGGTCCGCTCTGCGCCCTTCACGGAGTCGACCTCCTGGTGTCCCCGAAACTCTTCTATCTGTCCTTTCTCCATCCGACCTACGGCCGGGGCCGACAGAATCCGGAGCTGCGGGCGAGACTCCTGGAAAGACTGGAAGCGATCCCAGAAGTGACGGGAATTGTCATCGGGTACGGGAGGTTTCTCCGGTCCCATGCGGCCACGTCCGCGGAATAAGCGACCCACTCCCTACGCAGTCTGAACCGCCTCCCCATCCGTTCGCCGGAGCAGGGGCCCGGTTGCCGGCGAATCGGTCCCGCCCACAGCTTTTTTGTAGTCCCGTGACGGATTGTGGCCGATACTGCCGCCGGAATTGCGCGGAAATCACAGGGAGGTTTGTATGCGCATCGGTCACCGGTTTCTGGCGGTCTGGTTCGGCTTGTTTCTATGGGCGTTTCAGCCGGCTGTAGCCGCCCAGTCACAAGGCACACTGAGGGGCAAGGTTACGCTGAAGGACACCGGCCAACCTCTGCACCACGCCAGCGTGTCCATCAAAGAGCTGGATCGGAGCACCGTCACCGACGACGATGGAAAATACGAATTCGATGGCGTTCCTCCCGGGACATACCACCTGATCACCCATCTGGACAGCCTGTTCACCGAGGTCACCACCATGGTGAACGTCGAGGCCGGTGCGGAGGCAGACGTAGACATCCTTCTTGAGCTGTTGCCCAGGCGATACGAAGTCACGGTGACGGCGCGTGACGAGCACGAAACGGTCTTCGAGTCGTTCCAGAGTGTCGAGTCGCTGGGGCCATACGAAATGGCCGAGTCGGCGGATGTCACCATCGGCGAGTTGCTGGACCACAAGGTGGGCAGCGGGATCGCCAAACGCGGTTTCGGACCGGGTCCGGCCCGGCCCATCGTCCGCGGCTTCGACGGCGACCGCGTCCTGATCATGGAGGACGGGATCCGATCCGGCTCCCTTTCCTCCCAGTCCGGCGATCACGGGGAATTGATCAACCCGGCGCAGTTAGAGCGGCTGGAGATCGTCAAGGGTCCGGCGACGCTGCTCTACAGCGGAAGCTCCATGGGGGGCACGGTCAACGCAATCAGCCGGCACCACCAGGTCCACCATCACCCACACGAGGGGGTGCGTGGCTTCATCTCCGGCTCCGCTGGCACGAACAATTCCCTGGGCGGGGTCAACGCCGGCTTCGAGTTCGGTACCGAGGACTGGCTGTTCTGGGGACAGGGCGGGGGATTGCGCACCGGCGACTACACGGCCCCCGGCCAGGGCGCCGTCTACAACTCCCGGTCCCAGATGTCCAATGGCGGCGGCGGCTTCGGATTCTACGGCGACAAGATGTTCTTCAGCATGGAAGCCAAATACGACACCGGGATCTACGGCGTCCCCTTCGTCCAGGAATTCCACGGCCACCACGGAGAAGAGGAAGAGCACCACGACGAAGAGGAAGCTGAAGACCACGACGAGGACGAGGACGGGGACGAAGACCACGAAGAAGACGAGGATCACGAAGAGGAAGAAGATGATCACCACGAAGAAGAAGACGAGCAAGGGCACGGGGAAGAGGCGATCGACCGCATCCAGGTCGACGCCCAGCGCCTGAGCTACCGTTTCAATTGGGGCCTGAAGGATCTGGGTGGCGCCATCAACCATTTCGTTCTGAGACTGGGCTACACCGACTGGTCTCATGACGAGATCGAGTTTCTGGAGGACGGTGACCGGATCGTGGGCACCGAGTTCGACAACACCCAGCTCACCTATCGTGGGGTCTTCGAGCAACGGGAGGCGGGGCCGCTGAGTGGAAGCTTCGGTTTCTGGGGTCTGGCCAGAGACTATTCCGCTACCGGAGAGGAAGCGCTGTCACCACCGGTCACCCAGAACGGATTCGCCCTTTTCGCCCTGCAGGTGCTGGACTTCGAGGCCTACAAGGTCCAGTTCGGGGGACGTCTGGAGACCCAGCGCTATCGTCCGGGCTTCGCCGAACGCAGCGCCGGCGACGGACACGAAGAGGAGGAGCACCAGGACGAAGAGGACGACCAGGAGATGGAGCACGGGGATGAGGATGAGGAGGACCACGACGAGGAGATTCCCGATGCCTTCGAGAGGACGTTCACCGGAGCGTCCGCCTCAGTCGGCATCCATGCCGACACTTGGCAGGGCGGAGCATTCGTCGCCAACTACTCCCATTCCTACCGGGCCCCCTCCTTGGAAGAGCTCTACAATTTCGGCCCGCACGCCGGAAACCTCGCGTTCGAGATCGGAGATCCGAGGCTGGACGCCGAAACCGGCGACGGCATCGAGCTTTCGCTGCGCCATGAAGATGACCAGGTCAACGGCAGCCTGAGCTTCTTCTACTACGGGTTCCGGAACTTCATCTTCCCCTTCGCACCGGGAGAGCAGGAGGACGGCCTGCAGGTCATCGAGTTCACCCAGCGGGATGCCCGGTACGTGGGATCGGAAGCGGCATTCGGTTTCCGGTTGAACCCGGTGCTCTGGCTCGATCTGGGAATGGATATGGTCGACGCTCAAGACACGAACACGGGCACTCCCTTGCCCAGAATCCCGCCACTGCGGGGCAAGATCGGGCTAGACTTCAACGTCGGCGGATTGCGAATCAATCCGGAGCTGATCGTGGCCAGCGAGCAGAATCAGACCTTCACCGACGAGACCCGGACTCCCGGATACAGCGTCGTGAACCTGATGGCCTCCTACACCCGCGCCCAGCAACACGTGGCGCACCAGTTCGCGGTGAAGGTCTTCAACATCGGCGACCGGCTCTATCGGAACCACTCCTCCTTCATCAAGGACCTGGCCCCCGAAATCGGCCGTGGCGTAAGACTGACCTACATCCTCCGTTTCTTCTGATCTCCTCGTGGGCCAGGAGAGGCGTCTTTCGAGGCACCGATCGGGAGCGGCGACATTCCTGTCGCCGACTGGGACCGGCGGCTTTCCAGCCGCCGGTTTCCAGTGCAACAGCCCATCCAAGGGCCAACGGACAACCTCCCCTGCATCAAAAAACGCCCAACCGATAATCGCCCCGTTCATCCCTCAGAATCGGCCCGTCCACGTGGGTCGTCTTGAACAAAGCTCGGGCGGCCTGGAAAATAGGTGAAGAGCCACACGATCACCCGGAAGTTTCGCCGGTTACTCCGGGCAGCGTCGCGCAACCGTCGAGACCATGAAATATATCGAAGCCAACCTGACGCCAAACGAAACGATTCTCGCCCATGCCCGCGTGCATTGGTTCGTATTCGTTTCCGGAGTCGTGACCGGTCTGGTGGGGTCGGTGTTTCTGTTTCTGACATGGGACCTCGCACCGGGGAAGCCGCCCAACGCCGGTCCCTATCTGATTTTCGGCGTAGTCGGCTCCTGGCTCATCATCGTCGCCGTCTACAAGCTTCTAAGGGCGTGGTTGCGCGTGAGGTTCACGGAGCTTGCCGTCACTTCCCAAAGGGTGGTGGCAAAGTTCGGATGGATCGGACGCCGGACGGTGGAGCTCAACCACAACATGGTGGAGAGCATCACGGTCTATCAGGGTCTGATGGGACGCGTATTCAATTTCGGCACTCTGACCATACGCGGCACGGGAGGAGGACAAACGCCTGTTCCCACCATCGCTCACCCTCTCGAATTCCGGAAAGTCGTCACCGAACAGATCACAAGGGCGTCCGGCGTGGAGCCGTAACTCCCCGTTGCCACCGCTCGAAACCGGTAACCGCGTGCAGGAAGGAAGTGGCGCGCCCGGAGGGAGTCGAACCCCCGACCTACGGATTCGAAGTCCGGCGCTCTATCCAGCTGAGCTACGGGCGCGCCGACGGGCCGCTCGGACCCGGACGAGTAATATCCCCCATTTCTTCTGTCCCGTCTACTCCGGATTCGCCGTCCCTGCCCCTGGGAAAACCCGGCTAAGACAGGTCTTTGTGATAGTTTAGCGCCATGGACGAACGAGAACGCCGCCTAGCCCTTTTCCTCGACCTGGAGAACTTGGCCCTGGGCTTCGAGAAAGGGCAAACCCGGTCCCGGTTCCGCATCGACAAGGTCCTGGAACGGCTGGTAGAAAAAGGAAAGATCCTGGTCAAGGAGGCGTATGCCGACTGGGCGCGCTTCGCCGAATACAAGCATGAGTTGCATGAGTCCGCCTTCGAGCTCATCGACATCCCCAAGCGGAGCAAGACGGGAAAGAATTCGGCCGACATCCGGCTCTGCGTGGACGCCATGGACCTCTGCTTCTCCAAGGATCACATCGACACCTTCGTGATCCTCTCCGGGGACAGCGACTTCTCCCCCCTGGCTTCCAAGCTGAAGGAGAACGGCAAGTACGTGATCGGACTGGGAACCCAGGGCAGCACGTCCCAGATGCTGGTGGACAACTGCGACGAGTTCATCTTCTACGAGGAGCTGGACGAGGTCGCCACGCGCCCGCCGCGCCTGAACGCCAGGATCGCCAAGGACAAACGTCCCGCCTTCCAGCTCCTGATCGAGTCGATCCTGGCGCTGATGCGCGAGAACAAGGACGTGATCTACTCCTCCATGGTCAAGCAGACCATGAAGCGGAAACAGCCCGCCTTCAACGAATCCCGGTTCGGCTACCGGACCTTTTCGGCCCTCCTGGAAGACGCCTCCAAGTTCAACCTGGTGGTTCTGGGGGAAGACGCCCGAAGCGGCACCTACGTGGTCCGGGGATTCGGAAAAAACTCCAATTGACGTCTGGACGGCCCCCGAACGGTGTCGTCACACTCCCGCATCAATCTGCGAAAGCATCCGAATGAGAATCGTCGAGCTCACCGCCGTCACCCCGGAGATCGTCGAATCCATCGGCCGGCTGATCCCTCAACTCTCCACCTCGGCCCCCATTCCCACCGCCGATCAACTCGAAAACCTGGTTGCCAGCGACGCCGCCCAACTACTCATCGCACGTGACCCGGACCGAGAGGACCGCATCGTCGGCACCCTGACCCTGGTCCTCTACCGCATTCCCACCGGCGTCCGGGCCTGGATCGAGGACGTGGTGGTGGACGAGTCGGCTCGACGACGCGGCGTCGGCGAACTCCTCTGCCGCGCCGCCATCGACCGGGCCCGGTCCGCCGGCGCCCGAAACGTGGACCTCACCTCCCGCTCCGAACGCAAAGCCGCCAACCGCCTCTACCAACGCCTCGGCTTCTCATTACGGCACACGAACCTCTACCGCTACTCATTGGAGCAATCCGAGTAGCCGCCCCCGAAGTGAGCCCGCAGCGGCGACTTTCGTGTCGGTAATTGGGAGGGCGATTTCCAATCGCCCGGTTTCCCTCGTACGCGACGTCCAAAGAATCGGCGGTTAGGAAACCGCCGTTCCTGTCCGGCGGCAAGGATGCCGCCGCTCCTCCGGCGGTTAGGAAACCGCCGCTCCGCTCCTGCTGGAGGCGGCCTCCCAGCCCTCAATCTCTCCCCTCTTTGCAGGCGACGGAGGCGCGCCAGTATAATCCCGGCGTCCCTGGCCCCGGCCGGACCGGAGCCTTTCATCCACCCATGACTCAGACAGGTGTGAACCCATGACCGACACCCTCAAACTCGCAGTGATCCCCGGCGACGGAACCGGCCCCGAAGTCACCACCGAGGCCCTCAAAGTCCTGGAAGCAGTCGCCCCCCTGGAAAACGTCCGCTACGACCGGGTCGACTTCGACTACGGCGGCGACCGCTATCTCGCCACCGGCGAGATCATCACGGAAGCCCAGATCGACGAGCTGGGCCAGTTCGACGCCATCTATCTGGGCGCCATCGGACACCCGGACGTCACCCCCGGCGTGCTGGAGAAGGGGCTCCTGCTCACCGTCCGCTTCCAGCTCGACCAGTACATCAACTTCCGCCCCGTCCGCCTCTACCCCGGCGTCGACTGCCCCCTAAAGGACAAGGGACCCGAACACATCCGTTTCGACGTCGTCCGCGAGAACACCGAGGATCTCTACTGCGGCGCCGGAGGCTTCCTGCGCAAGAACACCCCCCAAGAGGTGGCCACGCAGGAGATGATCGCCACCCGGTACGGGGCCGACCGCTGCCTGCGCTGGGCCTTCAACCACTGCATCAGCCGGCAGGACCGCCTGCGCCTCACGCTGGTCCACAAGACCAACGTCCTGACCTTTGCCGCCGACCTGTGGGAACGGGCCTTCCACGAGATCGGAGAAGCCGAGTTTCCCCAGGTCAACCGCGACTACAACCACATCGACGCCGCCTGCATGTGGTTCGTCAAGAACCCCGAGTACTACGACACCATCGTGGTCCCCAACATGTTCGGGGACATCATCACCGACATCGGCGCCATGATTCAGGGAGGCCTGGGCGTGGCCGCCGGGGGCAACATCAACCCGGAGCCGGGCGGCTGCAGCATGTTCGAGTGCATGGGCGGCTCGGCGCCCAAGTACACGGGACAGAGCGTCATCAACCCCATCGCCGCCATCGCCGCCATGGGCATGTTGTTGAGGGTCCTGGGAGACCAGAAGGACCAGCCCAACCTGGTTCGCGCCGGAAAGCGGGTGGACGCCGCCATCGGCCGGACCACTCCCAAGATGAAGAGCATGTCCGCCGGCCGGATGGGCTACACCACGACCGAGGTGGGAGACTTGGTCGCCGAGGCATTGTAGAGAACCGTCACCACAGGCCGATCGGGCCAAGCGGCTCGCCGCCGGCGTCCGCGGCGTCCCGAAACGCCCCCTGGAGGAACATCATCATGAGACTCATCCGTTTTCCCGCCATCCTGGCACTGGCCGCCCTCCTGTCGCTGCCCGCAGCCCTGGCCGGCGACGCCGTCGACATCGGCTCGCGCCGCGAGCTGTTCGTGGATCATCTGCTGGTCGACCGGCTCGTGGGAGCGAGCCTCCGCCTGGGCACGCCGCTGCCGGGCGGGGTGGCCATCCGTTTCGACGATCCGGTGGAAGACTCCACGGCCTTCTACACCACCATCTTCAAGGACGGCGACGTCTACCGCATGTACTACCGGGGTGCGCTCTTCGAGAGGAAGACCACCTGCTACGCCGAGAGCCGCGACGGGATCCATTGGACCAAGCCCGACCTGGGACTGGTCTCCGTCGACGGCTCCTCTCAAAACCACGTGATCCTGAACGAGGCGCGCCAGTTCGTCGCCTTCCTCGACCGGCGGCCCGGCGTACCTGCCTCCGAGCGGTACAAGGGGGTCTCCCGGGGACCCGTCGATCCCCACGCCCTGGTGGGTTTCCTCTCCGGCGACGGCATCCGCTGGCGGAGGCTCCGGGACGAGCCCATCGTGCCCAAGGTCCTGATCAACCACTTCGACTCGCAGAACGTCGCGTTCTGGTCGGAGGCCGAAGAACAGTACGTCGTGTACGCCCGGCACATGGAAGGAGGCCGCCGCGCCACGGCGAGGTCCACCTCCAATGACTTCATCAACTGGACTCCCCAGGTCCTCATGACCTACAGCGACACGGGGACGACGACGCCCTCGCACCACCTCTACACGAACCAGACCCAGCCCTATTTCCGGGCGCCCCACATCTACATCTCGCTGCCGGCCCGGATCATCTTCGCCGACCCGCGGCACGTCAAGTCCGACGACGACAAGCAGTTGGCGAGCGAGCGCCAACGCATCATCTCTCCCGAGCTGCGGGACTTCGTCAAGGAGAACATGCCCCTGATGGGCACCGCGGGGACAGGGGACCACTCCGACGCCGTCCTGCTCACCTCCCGGGCAGGCACCACGGTTTACGACTTCACCTTCCGGGAGAGCTTCGTCAGGCCCGGAATCGGCGTCAACAACTGGACGACCCGGACCAACTATCCGGCCTGCGGCATCGTCCCCACCGGTGACGGCGAGATGTCCTTCTACATGCAGCGGAACTACGGGCAGAAGGGCGCGGCGTTCCTTGAACGGATGACGCTGCGCCTGGACGGCTTCGCCAGCCTGAACGCGCCCTACGACGGGGGCGAGATGCTCACGAAGCCGCTGCGCTTCAAGGGAGACCGGCTGGAGATCAACTACGCCACCAGCGCGGCCGGGAGCATCCGGATCGAGATGCAGGACCCCGAGGGCCAGCCGATTCCCGGATTCACGCTGGCGGATTGCCCCGAGATCATCGGCGACGAGATCCACCGGATCGTCGCCTGGAAGGGAGGCTCCGACCTGAGCTCCCTCTCCGGCAAGGCGGTGCGGATGCGCGTGGTCCTGAAGGACGCCGACCTCTACTCCATCCGCTTCCACTGACGCGGTGAGGGTGCCCGAAATGAAGAGACACGGTTTCCTGCTGGCGCTCCTGTTGGGTGCCGTCTCCTGCGGCAGCCCTTCCGAGGCCCCGAACGCCGCCTCGAAAGGCGGTCCGAAGAAGGAGCGGAGGATCCTCTACTACGACTCCGCCGCCATCCAGTCGCACAGCTACCTGGACCGGGGGAAGGTGGAGCCGTACATGAGCCTCATCTACGACATCAAGACCCACGATGATTTCCTGGACGCCAGCGTGCGCATGGTGAAGGGAACCCAGGTGGACACCTACCTGTGGCACATCGGAAACGGGGCCGAGCCGCCGTGGAACATTCCCACGGATCTGCTCTGGGACTGTTTCGATTCCTACGAGCAGGTGAACGACATCGTGATCCGGGCCTGCCATGAACAGGGGTTGGAGGTCTGGGGGTCGTTGCGCATGAGCGATCTTCACGCGGCCTTCCGGTCCCGGACCCTGGAGGAATTGGACGACGTCTACAAGGCGCAGCACCCCGAGTTGCTGATGGCGCCGATGACGGACCGCCAGCTCCCTTCCGAGCTGACGGAGCAGCGCCTCTGGGTGTCGTTCGACTACACCCACCCGGAGGTCCGGCAGCATCGTCTCGACTACATCGCCAGGACCGCCGCCAGACATGATTTCGACGGCTACGAGCTGGACTTCAACCGCATGGGGATCCACTTCCCCATGGGACAGGGACGGCAGAAGGCCGACCTGATGACGGACCTCATGCGGAAGATCCGGGAGCGGCTGAACGCCATCGGAGAGGAGCGGGGGCGGCCCTACACCCTGGCGGTCCACGTGATGGATTCCCTGGAGACCAACCTGGAGATCGGTCTGGACGTGGAGGCCTGGGCCCGGGAGGGGCTGGTGGACGTGCTGCTGGTGGGTCTGGGATACATGCCGGACCAGTTGGCCATCGGGCAATGGGTGCAACTGGCCGGGGAGACGGGGGTGCAGGTCTATCCGTCCATCAATCCGAATACCATGCGGGCGGGGGCTTGGGAGACGTTGGGGGAAAAGCCCTCGTTCCGCCAGGGGATGCGGGCGTACGCCGACTACTACCTGGACCAGGGCGCCGACGGGATCTACCTGTTTAACTTCCGGCACGAGCCGACGCAGCGGCTGACCATGGAGGAGTTCACAGGGGTGTTGAGCGAGTTGGGAGCGCCCGAGACCATGGCCGGCAAGGACAAGGTCTACGCCATCAACCCGACGGCGCACAGCGGCGGCCCTTTCTATCACGGCTCCGAGCCGGCGCTGCTGCCCATCGTGTTGGACCGGGTGGAGCGGAAGCTACGGATCCATCTGGGACCCGCTGCGGAAGACGAGAAGGCCAGCCTGCGGCTGAGTGTCTTCACGGCCAAGGCCGGGAAGGGGACCATCCTCTGGGCGCGTCTCAATCACACGCTGCTGCCCGAGGCTGAAAGGGAAGGGGATTGGTTCCACTTCCAGGTTCCCGCGGGTGTGGCGCGGAACGGGATGAACGAGGTGGGACTAATCACGAACATCCCCGCCGCCGGCCCGTTCGCAGGTCTGATCGGTCCGCCCAATGCCGACCCTGCCGAGTTCTTGAAGCAGGCCTTCGGCCGCGTCAAGAATGTCATCCAGCGCGACCAGGATTCGGTTGTGGTCCACCAGATCTTTTTGGAGATCACCTATCCTGGGAAGTAGGCACTTCTCGTCAATCGGGCCTTTTCCCACGGGCTGTTAGGTTGGAGGCCCCCGACCGTCCTCTCACCGAATCTATCCGCTACCTTTCAAGCGCTGACCCAACACTGTTATTGGGGTCAACCCAAAGTATGTTCGCACCCCGCCCAATAAAATGCCCCGACTGTCTTGACGTGGGCCAAACAAACCTGCTGTAATGTCCGATTGTAGGGGGCTGGAGAGGGTCAGGACCTCTCCAGCCTTGAGGTGTCAGGAGTAACGTCACGTTGTGGGTGGCACTCCTGCCCAAAATGGGAGTGGTCCCCAATCGTACGGGGAACCGCTCCTAGCCTACGATATTCGCTGTGCTTACTTCAACAGGGGGAATCTATGTCTGGAAACGTGCTGCAGCGGGCCCAGGAACGAAAGTCAGAAATCAAGAAGGAACAGGTGTCCCTTAAAAACAAGATCATTGCGCTGGATGATGAACTGGAACACCTAAACTACTTTTTCAAATCCCTTGCACCATACGCTACCCAAGGAAACGAACCGGCACCGAAAATAACTGTGGTGACGGGAACGGTCCAGATTCTGAAACGGGAAAAAAAATATCTCAATGCCCGTCAAGTAACGGACTCCCTGATCGAAATGGGGTATGAAACCTCCGCCAAGTCTCCGATAGAAAGCATCCGAGCCATTCTTTCTGGAGAAGCCAAGAGGGAAACGAACCCAAGAATCATTCGTAAGGATACGTATTACGGACTTCCCGGATGGCTTGATGACCCGTCAATCAAAGTGAAAGGATACTCACTCGGCAAAACGGGAATTACTGTAGACGAAGGCGCCAAGTACCAAGGTGCGATACAACGGGCGGAGGTTTCTCGGATACCCCAGGAAAGGGGATATTTGAAACTGCGGTTCTGGTTTCATCCACCTCTACCGTGGCCTCACGCTGGTCCGCCTCAAGAGATTATGTTTATGATGAACGAATCTTCGGCAGGAGAATTTGTGCAGCGGCTGAAGACGACCCTCGACTGAGTTAGGATATTGGAGACGGAGAATGGACTATATCAACGACTACAGTGACGAACGGCTCAAGGGCATGTGTGCGCAGTGTGGCGGAGGGATATGGAAAGAGAATCGTAGTTCTGATCATGTCCCATCCAAGTGTCTATTGAGGAAAACTGAAGGTCCGTCGAATAATGAGTATCCAACGAATCTACCTGTCATTCCAACCTGTCTTGATTGCAACCAACAGTTTTCGAATGATGAAGAATATCTGTTTCTGTTTCTACACTGCGTACTGGCGGGTTCGACAGATTCAGAAGATCATATGGAACCGAATGTCCGTCGTGCGCTGAAGCGTCACGTTGGAATGAGACAGCAAATCGAACGCAGCAAACAGAATGTAAGTGTAGGTGGGAGCACCCGGTTAATTTGGACCCCCGAATTCCGCGCAGTCCATCGAGTTGTCCTTAAGAACGCTCGTGGCCACGCGTACTACGAATACGGACAGCCGGTGTTGACGGAACCAGAACACATTTGGGCGATGCCTATTGAGGCGATGACGAAAGCCGAGCATGAAGAGTTCGAAATCCCGATTGGGGGTATCGCTCCATGGCCGGAAGTAGGAAGTCGGATGATGACGAGAGTGGTAACAGGCCAAGACATGCGTAGCGGGTGGATTGTCGTCCAAGATGGAGTCTACCGGTATCGTATGGAGGAAGAAGACGGGCTTTTCGTAAGGGCTGTTTTGCGAGAGTATCTTGCGACCCAAGTATACTGGCGTGACTACTAGATCGGCTGTGACTTGTGGTTACCGTCACCCGGGGAGGGGTTCATTTCTATAAGAGGGATTATGGGTTGAGAAACGGGCAGTCTCCTTCTCCTGCGCTGTTCGACATCTAGGATTTTCGGGAGGCACTTACTGTTTGACCCAACCCCAGCAAGCAGCCACGCGGAATTCGCGGGAAGAGTGGACGGTCACCATCGCTCGGCAACAGGTTGATCCTCGGCTATCAGTCTGTTCCTGTGCCCAACCGGCCTGCGGAAGTCGCACTCGACTTGGAATGCGATGCCAGAAATCCTCCGACTGGCCGAAGAAGGCGCCAAAACGAATCGACATGATCGACGTGGGCGGAGTGATTGACCGCTGGCGAAGGACGATTTCGTTGAACGCCCTCGGGGAGACACCGATGGCACGGGCCATGGCATTTTGACAAATCCCCATCGGCTTGAGGTCTTCCTCCGCCTATTCCACCTTGTAACCCAATCGGGTACGCTCTTTCTCCAGCTTCGCTTACGAGATCAGTTTCAATTGCTATTTCTACAAGCCGGAGCCGATGCGGTCCCTGGGAGAGTTTTGGGCCGATATTCTGGCGTTGGAGAAAAAGACAGAAGGGTAGCTGGCGCAGATACTGGGTGCCAGCGAACAACCGGTGTCGAGATCATGACCGAGATCATTTTTGGAGTCACCGAGGATGAGGTGGATGGCGGGTATTCGGCCAGCCCATTGGGCTACGGCATATACACCTAGGGCGACTCGCTCAAAGAAGTCCGCCGCAACGTCAAGTAAGCGGTAGACTGCTACTTTGACGACACCATGCCGAGACCGAAGCTGATTCGCCTTCGCTTCGTGCGAGACGAGATCCTCGTGGCATGAAATTGCCCCGCAATGTAAGCGACAAGGGGGAGGGGAAATTCACCTGCTCTCGGCTGAAGTACAGGCTTAGACAACCCAGATTCCGGGTCCGCTGCGCAAATTCGGTCCGGAAGACACTCCCAGCCAGATGTGATTTCGCGGCCATCGAACCAGACGACGATGTCCCGTCCGTCCAAACGCTGAAACATCAGCTTTGATCTGGTATACTGTGTTGTTACATGATTATCTGCTTGGGGCTCAATTCGTCTTTGTGGTTAAATAACTTATATCACAGAACACGACCGTTTTCTATCTGTCTAGTGATCTATCCGCGTTAGAGATTCATAATATGGATAAGAGCTTCTTTGTCCTAGCACGTAAGCGCTGGATTCTCGAAGAACCGCCGAACGAGAAGGCCCGTACAAAGTGGAACTACTACCCATTGGGGGAATCGGTTGAACATCTCAACAAAGATTGCACCGTGCTGGTTAGGTTCAGGGATGCTGATCAGGATTTGATAACGGATGCAGATGGTCGAATCGTCGAATACAAGGGACTATACTATCTTCGATCGAAAAAACTCTGCATGTTTCTTTCCACATATATGCCAGAAAGATTCATGGTAGCCTTCTTCGAGGGGACCCCTGGTAACGCGCGCTGTGTGGTGCAACCACTCGACCCCACTTGGATCGAGCTTATCGCGGAAGACGACCCCACGCTACGACTGCATGTGTACGATGTTCCTCCTCGAGATGTCACTACAATAACAGCTACTCCCATCCTCTCAGCATTCTATCGTAATCTCACCGATAATGATCCGGAACTGTTCAGTGTGCATGTTTCTCGCTTTCTCGACTCTCCACACATCCTGACCCCTCTCTTCGCCCATGTACTCTCGATACGAAGCGACCATAGTGTGGATTTCGTGATTCAGTTGAAGAAAATTGCGGAGCAAATTCGCGGTCTATTAAAGAACCACGGCAAGTCCGTTCGCCTTCACGGATTTCAAACATCACATCTTGATCTTTGGGCGCAGATGCAAGGCAGGCCTGTAGCATTCCTCGATGGCGGTGTGGCTCGGATTCCGAGTATCGCACGTCTCGAGCCGCTGGCCCTTCGTGTGGGAGTATATACGGTAGTTCCTGGCGAAACTCGAGTGGATGAGCGAGAAAAGTGGTTCATGCAACCATACGTCGTCGGTGACATTGCCGATCCGAAGCACGCGATCACAGAGTTTACTGATCGGAAACGGCTCTTGGAAGCTGCTCGCTACACCCTTGAACCGCTTACAGCTCTTTATTCCTTGGATCAGAACGACGCCGCTGCATTTCTGTTGATCCACGGGCCGCTGGTAAATCAATTCGCAATGTATGACGAGGGAGAACCCAACTTCATTCCGGCCCTCGATCCCGCCTTCCTAGAGCAATTTGGGATCACGCAAGCCGCAGTCACCGGCACGGTGCAAGATCTCCCAACCGACCCCAAAGGAGCTGGACCTTTTTGGAAGCACTTTATGGCTGTGTATACCCACGTGATGAAGTTGATACACGGTCATCCGAAGGCCATTGCCGGCGTCGTGGAGCGGGTGGCTGGCCGTTCAGTGACGAAGGCCGTTCTGTCGACCATGGAGAAGGATCGAGTTATCAACGCTACCTATCGAAAAAGGATCGACGAGATTCTTGACCGCTACGACATATCAGATGATTTCCTCTTTGGGTGCATACTCCGTTCGGGTGAATACATAACGCCGATACCCGTGAGAAAAAATCTTGAGCGTCGGGCGAGGGATCGGTGGAAACCAGTCGTGCGGCAACTCCCGTCGCCATCGGCCACGATGCTAAAGACGACGGACACTATGTTTCCATTTCGAATCGAGATGAATCTGGCAGCCGTAAACCAAGCTCAATTGTTAATTAAGTTAATATACCACACAGCCCGTCTCTTGCCGCGGTATGGGTTTCCTGTTGGATTAGACATCGCCGATAAGTACGCGAAGGTTCCGGATTGGATCTCACGCGGTATCTCGGGTGAAATGTCAGCTTCGGTGATTCGTCGAGCAATCAGAACGGGTGATCCACATGTGGTGGCGCAGGTTAGACAGTTACTCGCAAAGACACCAAGAGACTTCTTTTTCCGACCGGGAGTTGAGTTTTAGGGAGGATTGATGAGCTTAGGAATTCACATTGGAACTGTCGTAGGCAACACGTCGCCGCAAGAGTTTCGCTTTTTTCTCAAGAGCTTTACGGCAAAACTGGGTGATTTAGTGGCCGTGAGAATGGAGATCCCGAGCGCGGATGGTAAAGGCAAGGATCCAGTGTTGGTCTGGGGCCGCATCGTGGAACTGGGCCGTTTCAACCCTTTTCTTCCTGTCGAAGCAGGGCAGGAGCTTGCGCAAGAGGGGCTCAATTTACTTGATACCGTGCTTTCTCTTTCAAGAGACCAAGTCGAAGGCAAAGTATTGGTACTTGGACAGACACCGGTGGACGACATCGGACGACTTCGTCCCCTGAGCTATCCAGTCAGTCCAGGTGCTGAGGTGAAGCGTCCGCCCGCTGCGTCGGTGAAAACCATTCTAACTGGCGATAAACCCGTGCATCGGCTGCGCCTTGGAACCCTTATCGGACGTCCCGATGTGGAAGTTAGGATCAATACGAACGTCATAGTCGCTCGCCACATGGCAATCCTCGCAATGACGGGTGGAGGAAAAACTGTAGCAGCACGGCGCATAATTAAAGAGTTGCTAGAGGTTCAATATCCCCTTGTGATTCTTGATCCGCATGGCGATTATCTCGGCTTATGGGAACAGCGGGAAGGCTTCCCTAAGAACTCGATTCACTTGTTTTACCCAAGCCTCACTGTGCGTGAAGAAAATCTGGATCTGGTTGGATACCTAATCGCTCAGATGACTCAAGGATTTACTGACCCTCAGAAGGAGAAATACCGAGAGGCATTGGAGCGAATTGACCTCCGAAACAAGGAAGTCGGAGTTGTTCCGTTTATCGAAAAGCTTCTGCAAAAACTAGAAGATTCCTCTAGCGGCGATAGGAGAACCGCACCGACGATCCGGGCGGTAAAGCGAGGTTTCCGCCTCGTGCGGAGCTACGTTGAAGCCATGGAGAAGTCAAACGAGAGACTACGGCGCCAAGCCGCACTTCAAGACTTTCCGTTCAAGGCAATGCCTGATCCGTCGATACGACCCGAAGGCTTTGTCAGACCTGGGCAGGCGAGCATTGTGTACCTTGGAGGTTACGATCATCTGACACAATCGACGATTGTTGCCGTTATCTTGAAGGAGTTGTTCGAACACCGTGCCTCTATGAGGAACCAGATTCCTCCATTTCTTGCTGTAGTAGAGGAAGCACACAACTTCATTCCATCACGGGGCGAGGGTCAGGCGGGCACGCCGTCGGTGGAAATAATCAAGAAGGTGATCACCGAGGGGAGGAAGTTTGGGACCGGGCTTCTTCTCGTCAGTCAACGGCCAAGTAGACTCGACGAAACAGCTCTTTCGCAGTGCAATACCTTCCTGATCTTTCGACTGGTCAATCCTAGGGATCAGAGCTTTGTCGAAAAGGTTATGGAGAATCTCAGCAAGGCTGATAGTCGACTCCTGCCCGGATTCGGTCCTGGTCAGGGAATAGTCAGCGGTCAGGCTGTCAGGTTCCCTCTCGTCATAAAGGTGGACTTCGATCGTGAACTACAGACCCAAGCGATAGGCGATGAGAACTTTTTGGAAGCAACAAAGAAGTGGCAAGAAAGTCCGGAGGCAAAGGCGGCAGACCGTACAGACAATTTGCTGCAAGAACTAGACGGAATCGAGGACGTCTAACAGCGACGACGAGGTGACATTGGTAGCGATGGCGGATGATTACCTGCCGACTATTAGGGCGAACTCCCACCTGAAGAAGCTCGTGATTGATCTGCGGCAGAACAACTAAATACGGTCGGAAGTCGGCATGGGAACTCTTTGACCCCAGCCATGAAGGTACAATTTGTCGTGTGGGCGAGCGACATCCTGCCCAACCGCACTCGCCAGGATTCTTGTGACTGCACTTGGCCGTGGTGCTGGGATCTATTTCTGCGTCGCTCCAAAACCACAGTGGTCCGCGCTGCCTCTTTTTCCAACATCGTCCTGGGCATTGATGGAAGTCGAGAGAAAACCGCCCTAAAGAATTTCATTGATGATTTTGAGGCTGGTCGCGCAAGATGGGCCTCGTCGATAGTTCGCCATCACCCTGTCCCAGACAATTCCCACTAAGGGGATCCAATGAGCTTGTGCTGGACAAGACGAGGATCTGAAACTCGAACCAGTTCGGACCACAAATCGATAGGAACAGCGTAGCCAGGGCACATCAATTCGATGGATTTGAGACCAATCAGCTACCAAACAATCAAACCAAATCGCTCCATGGGAGTCGATCACTTGCGGTTTAAGGCGATAGATTTGTTCAGCGGCAGTGGTGGTCTGACACTAGGCCTGAAGAGAGCCGGGTTTCACGTCATTGCGGCCATAGATTCCGATGAGCTCTCGTCGGACACGTTTCGTCGTAATCATCCGCAAGTACGCATGGTTACGGAGGATATTTCGACCGTCGATCCAGAATTCTTAATGAACAGATTAGGGATGAAGCCAGCAGAACTCGACCTACTTTCAGGGTGTCCGCCGTGTCAGGGCTTCTCGACCATGAGAACAAAGAACGGTGGCCGTAAAATCAGTGAACCAATGAACGACTTGGTCTTCGAAATAGTTAGATTTGCGAGGACCTTCGAGCCCAAAGCAATAATGCTCGAAAACGTGCCCGGGTTGGCAAGTGATGTCCGCATCGAGCAATTGCGCGACGATCTTCATCAACTCGGTTATTTCGTGGACTACGAGGTGTTCAACGCCACCGACTACGGCGTCCCCCAGCGAAGAAAACGCATGATTCTCCTTGGGGGAATGGGAGCGACCATACCATTTGCGGAAAGCGTGCCTTGGCGAACGTCCGTTTGGGACGCTATTGGCCATCTGCCTGCTCCGAGGGAAAGCGTTGATCCGCTCCACAATTACGAAGTCTCTCGTAGCAGTTCGGTGATGAATCTCATCAGAATGATCCCGAAGGACGGCGGAAGTCGGGCAAGTCTCCCTAACAATTTACAATTGGCGTGTCACCGGAAGTTTGACGGTTTTAAAGATGTCTATGGCCGAATGGCCTGGTTGACGCAAGCACCGACAATTACAGGCGGCTGCATCAACCCGTCCAAAGGGCGCTATCTGCATCCAGAGCAAGACCGTGCCATCACCCTGCGGGAAGCGGCGCTTCTGCAAGGATTTCCGCATGGCTACGAATTCCTTCTTTACCGCGGTCGGTATCCGGCAGCGCAAATGATCGGGAACGCTTTCCCTCCCAATTTTGCGTTTTGGCACGCGAAACAGGTAGTGGATATTCTCGCATCGCACTCCGGTGCATAGATCTAATATACTTTCTATGGCCAGCCTCCAGGAACAACTACTCGGTGACGTGACTGTACGCAAAATAAATCGGGTTTCCTCAAGAATAGGACGAGTTCTTGGCCGTTGCCACCGCCCGTTCTGGCAAAACAGAAGTCATGCTCACCGAGCAGCTTGGTGGAGAGTCGTCGAGGGCATTGCCAAGGTAGCTCTCTTAGTATTCACGTATACGGAACGACCCGCCAACGAACTCGAATCTAGGATGAAGAGTTGGATTCAAAACGTTACCCCCTCCGAAATCATCTTTGAGCTGGTGGGATGTATTCAGGTACGAATGACGGGTTCTGCCTGATTATGCTTCAGGAAATCCGGCCGGATGCCTGCGACGGTTGTGCACTTTACACCTGCTTGATAAACAATCTTCGGATTACTTCCAGTAAAATTGGGATAGTTTTGGAGACTGGAAGCGCATTGACTTGTTAACCAATCTAGTGTAAGAAGGCTGTGTGTCACAGTCCAAACATTAGGCTCCTGGAACTTACGCGCGTGGATACATAATGCCGGATCGGATCTCTCCTGGACAGCGCAGCCGGATCATGGCTCGTATCGGTAATGTCGATACGCAGCCGGAAATGAAAGTTCGTCGTCTCGTCCACAAGATGGGTTACCGGTATCGCCTTCATCGCCGAGACTTGCCCGGCACTCCCGATCTAGTATTTCCGGCTCGGCGAAAAATCATCTTTGTTCATGGTTGTTTTTGGCACCAGCATGATTGTCCGCGAGGTTCGCGGCCAGCCTCCAATCAGGAATTCTGGAACCGAAAACTCAACAAGAACGTGCTTCGCGACCGGAGAGTTACTACGGAGCTTGAAGAGATCGGTTGGGCGGTTCTAGTGATTTGGGAATGTGAAACGAACAATCTTCAGAACTTGGCTCAGCGCCTTGATAGTTTTCTTTGTAGTAAACGAGGTGGATCATCCGCTTTCTTGGAGTAATCTAGATGCTTCCAATCCCAAACACAATTCCACATTATCCCAACGGAAATCGCATAAACCGGGTATCAATTCGGACAGGAAGATTATGGTGGCAGCTTCCACGATAAGAGTTCAATGAAATAACCTTGATGAGCAGAGGGAACGCTATGTTATTAATGCAGAGAGTACAAGAACCAAGTTAGTTTGTCGGGACTTGGAACCGCCGGCGGGTTGGAGTTCCGGACCGTCCCCAACGTCCGGAATCCTGGCGTTGGCCGCCGCTGCGATTCCGCGCGATCCGGGGGCGGCCGGGGGCCCCCCCGCCCCCCCGGGCGGGGGGGGGAAAGGGGGGGGGGGCCGGGGGGTTTTAAAAAAAAAACACCCCCCCGGCAAAAGGGGATATGGGGTGGGGG
>JAPPLF010000031.1:0-34003 GCA_028874215.1 Acidobacteriota bacterium | reverse complement strand
TCCCCGGGGGGGGGGTTGTTTGCCGGCCCCGCCCCACCGGCTTTTTTGGGGGGGGGGGCCCGCGGGGGGGGCCCGGGGGTGGGGGGGGGCGGGGGGGCCCCCGGCCGCCCCCGGATCGCTGGTCAAGACTCATGTCGGAACGGAGTCGTTGGGATGCCAATCGGGAGAACCGAAGACCTCTGGAGTATTGGAGATATTTCTTTACCCCGTGGTGGGTCACTTTTCCATTAACGTTTCCAGGGTGGGGCCATTCGTGTGGCTCTTCTATTCGACGATGTGGACCCCGTGCTTCGATGCTGGACAGATCCTTATGTCCAGCTCGCGGCGCACCCACTTACCAGACCGTGGCATGAGTCGTCCTGTTGTTCAACCATGTCTGCATCCCGGATCATTGCCTTGATCCTCATTAATAGTCAAGAAGTTATGGCGAGGTTACTGACCCGCGATGTGAATAACAAAAGGAGGATCTCACGCGACCATAGGAAGTGAGTTGCAGATTTTTTAGAATGAAAGATCTAGTCGACAAGTTTCGTTCAGAACCTTCAAGCGATAATATGCGTGCCGTGGTCGCCCAAGCAGTCAGTAACCGCCTAACAGATGCCGGAATTGCGTATCTGGCATCCGTTCTCGGAAGATCCGGAAATGTCCTCGAAATCCCGATGAGTCAACCAAAAGCGGACTTGGCATCTACCGGCGCACCGACTTCACTTTCGACATTGCTGGGTCCGCTTTACCTACGGGCCCTGGATTTTTGCGTCCCAAAGCTCGGTGTCCCAGGACGTCCGGCTGGAGGCGTGGACACGCTAGCACAGTTGCCAGGCTACAGAGTGAAGCTGACCAATGACGAGGTAATGGATTGCATTGAGCGATGCGGCTACTCGCATTTCTTGGCTGGTGAGGAACAGGCGCCCCTCGATGCTCGACTATTCCGTTTCAGACAACTTTCAGGGACGCAATCCGTTCCTGGGCTAACGATAGCGAGTATTCTGTCGAAGAAGATTGCTGTCGGCCTAAATCACGCTGGCCTGGACGTCCGAGTGGGACCACACGGAAACTTTGGTGTGACGTGGACGGAGGCCCGCAGGAATGCTCGCCGATTTTCGAAAATAGCGTCCATCGCCGGAATAGATTCTGTCTGCTTTCTTACCGATGCCCGATTTCCCTACCAACCGTTTGTCGGTAGAGGAGAATCACTGGTTGCCCTCAAGGACACTTTTTCCGGACGGCAAGATTCATTTCTCGAAAATCATACTAAGGTGTGCTTTGCTATGGCATGTGCAACGGTCAGTCACCCCGCCATGGATTTACAAAGCCACACGAAAGCTGCCGAGAAACACTTCTATGACAACTTGCGGGCACAAGGTAGTAGTCAAGATGCGTTTGAGGAGTATGTAAACAAGATTCGACGCGAACATTACTTTGAATATCTGGCCACTGAACATGGATTCTTGTGTATGATACTTGCTCGGCTACGCGATCTTTTCCTTCGATTCCAATCGGTCGGAGTAGAAGGTAACGTCGAATTTCCGGATGGGATCGGAGTTGTGTTACAAAAGATGCCTGGAGATATGGTGCGACCCGGAGACCTCATCGCTACAGTGAGGGTCATTGAAGAGCAATGGCATTCCGTCAAACGGCGGTTGGACAATGTGTTCTCAATTTCGGAAACAATGGAAGTCGGGCCAGGTTTTGAAAAGGTGATCAATGGGTAAGTTCTGCTGTTTTTGCTGTCCAGCCAAAGATAACTCCGAGAAGTCACTCGATGACTCGTGTCCGACGTGTGGACGAACGTACCGGTTTCCGCTCTCTGACTTTCCAAGCAAGATAAGAGACTACTCAATTATCACACCGTTAGGACGCGGATTTTACGCAGCAACATATTTTGCCGTCCGCGGCGCGCTTCAGACGAAATCCGTCCTTAAGATTTCTCCTAAGCATTTATTCGATTTCTTTCCCGGTAAAGATTTTCGGCATGAATGTCTGACACATTCGAGGGTAGCCGAAGGGACGGAGCACATCGTTGATATTCGCGATATGTTCGATGCCGATATTGTTTTTGGAGACACCAAACTGTCATGCCATGTCGCGGAACTGGAATATGTCGATGGTAGACTGTTGGCAGACTACCTTAAACCAAATTCGGGATTGACCGCCGTCGCCGCTGCCCAAATCGCCATTGATTTATTCAATATTCTCGATGAGCTTAGAAAGAAAGATGTCAATCATAATGATCTCCACGCCGAAAACATTATTATAAAATCCCTCGGTTCTGATTCCAGGCGGGCCGGAGCAATTGATGAAACAATTCGCGCCATCGCGATAGACCTCGGTTCAATCTCGGACGACAGCAAGAGTGACAGTCGCAACTCGCGACTAGGTGATCTGCACTGGATAGCCGAACATTTGCGGTCTCTCGTTGAAAATCTGCTCTATGATCCCGACGAAATATCCGATTTGGATGCCCGGTTGGCCAGCGCATTGCAGCTTATCGCGCAAAGCATCACTCCAAATACGGAAAATCAGAGAACACCCTCCTCCACCGATTTCATCGACCAGATTGAGGATGCTTTCTACCGCGTAGCCAAGCCTTGGAGGCCGTGGCAAGAACCTTTGAGCCTTAAGGTATTCAATGCTTCATACAATGCGCAGACCATGCAAGCTTGGCATGTTCCGCAACTGCTCGTCGATACGGATGGACAGTGGCTGAACACCATTAGTTCACCTGGGCCCCAAGTGATCACCGGCATGCGTGGGTGTGGTAAGACTATGCTGCTACGCGCGCTTCAATTTCACGCGCGCGCCGCCCAGCGAGAGGAGGAATCCAACGGTCAGGTCCTAAAACGGTTAAAACGGGACAACTATGTGGGAATTTTTGTATCAGCCCACAGACTGCTCGACAGACTCGGAGATGACACCGAAACGACTCACGTTCCATTTGCACGTTTGCTCGTGGCCTTCGGACTAGAAGCCGTGAAAGCAGTTCACCACCTTTATGACATCGACCAAGATTCAGTATCGCAGTTCGCCTACAAGTATCTCGTAGATACGATCGCTGGCTACATCAGGAACTCAGATGATCTCACATATGCATCCTCAATATACGACTTGGAGAGGCGTCTCATTCGTCTGCTGATATCAATGAGCCGAGGTGAGCGTGATTATTCTTTGGTGGGGCACCCGAACACAGCCTTTCCGCGGCTCGCGGAGGCAATTCGTCGCTGTTCTCCAATATGGCAGAACGCTCAGGTCCTGTTTCTGTTAGACGATGTATCGACAAGGTATCTGAACCAACCACGCATCGAACAGTTGCTGTCTGCACTATTGTTCCAGAGTCCATCATGCGCATTCAAGTTGACATCTGAGGCCCAGACCATAGAACTCGGACTGAAGTCGCCGGGGGAAATCCATCCGGCAAGGGTCGGTCGTGATTTAAACGTTTTCGATTTGGGTGCGGAGGTCTATGGGAAAATTAAGAGGCACGGCAGAGGAAATGGCCGCGATTTTGTGGAAAGAATTCTCAGTCAGCGGGCAAACTATTTCGCGGCGCATCCAGTGCAAAAGCCTACAGTTTTGCTCGGTGACGTACCCTTGGAAACCATAGCAGCGGAAATTGGTGCATCGACAAGTAGTTCAAGGGAACGAAAAAAAATTTACCGCGGAATCACTGCTCTTGCTCGCATGTGCGTCGGAGACATCGGCGATGTAATCAGCCTCTACGAACAGATTCTGAAGAAGGCTTCTGGACAAATGGCACCGATTAAGCCAGAGATACAGTCTGATTGTTTTCAGGATTTTAGCGCTAGGCGGTTGTACGATCTCAATCGACGACGTGGGTATCTAAAGGATGTCGCCAAGTCTTTCGCAGAAGCGTCGTACAGTCTCCTCATTAATTCCTGTAAGGAATCTCCGTTCAAGACAAATAAAAACCGGATTCGTCAATATTCCTCCCTGTATGTACGGATCACTACGGGCGACTTCGAGAAACAGACCGAGCGGTTACGCGATTTGATTGATGCGGGAGTGTTTGTATTCGCTGGTGGCAGCAGCGTTCCCCGCACCAAGACGCGCGACGGCAACCCCACACAGCAGTTCAAGCTCACATACCGCAAGATTTATGGACTTGTCAATTTCATCGGTCTAGCAGAGCGGGACCGCTTTGAATTATCTGGAGCCGACCTTGAGGAATGGCTTTCCAAACCGAGCAAAGGAAAGGAAATCCTCCTCCGAAATCTCGGGGGTAGCGATTCTGATGAGGGAACTGACAAAGAGGCGCGCACACCACCGAGGAAGGAGGAACCAATTGACGTCGATTCGAATGCACGCGGGAATGAGAAAAGAGGTCTTGGGGTTACGCAGCCTCGATTGTTTGATCGTAACGTGCCTTCTTTTGAAATAGAGATTCTACCTGCTACCGATCCAGGAGATGCAAGTTTTCTGGGAGCCAACAAACCCGCCATTCGACATCTAGAATATAATTCTATTTCTGATTTTCGGCTAGACTGGATTGTCGTCGGATTGGGGTTCGAGGAACGATCTCTAGAATCTGTTCGACGTTTGTGCACGAGCACACGACCACGAAATGCACTGACCGTCGCGTACAGGGAACCCGGGAACGGTACTGATATAACGTCAATATTGGAAAAGTCGGTCGAAAGATGCGTGACAGAAAACTACGAACAGATCATTGATAACGGGTTACCGCGCAATTTGGATGGTAACGTTATGATCGACATCACGGGCCTTGCAAAACCGGTGATATTCCACGCAGTCAGGGACCAGCTTCGACACAATAGGCACGTATGGGTATGGCATACAGAAGCAGAAAGCTATTACCCTCTTGATGGTGACTTGGCGGGAATTGTGAAAGCAGAGGATGACAGCGATCTCCACATCCTGCTAGAGGAATTAAGCAGAGTCCTCACCGGTGAGACCGGGCCGTATATTTCTAACAAGTTGTTGCCATCCGACTACGACAACACTCGACAGAGGGTTCTTTGCGCGTTCTCATCTCCTAAACATGAAAGGCTCTTCTCACTCTTAGATTCTCGGGAATACGACCGGATAGAGATTATAACCGCCAATGTCGGTACCCCAAGGAGCAAGGTCGCTCAGATCGCCGCCGATATCGCAGCTCGGAACAACACGAATTCTTACGTTATAAACATCGACTCAAACGACTATGATGGCGTGCTGAGGTTCATCACTGAACGATACAGATATTGGTACATCAACCATGGACTGAATTTTGAATTTGGCTTGACGGGATCAAAGATTCAGGCTGTTGCTTGTGCTGCGGCCAGTGCAGCATTTAAAATATCACAATGTTGGTATCTGCGCCCGCAACGGTTTGATCCGGAGCGATTTACTAAAGGTGTTGGAGAGTCACATGCTTATGAAATCTCGCTAAAGCAATAGCCATTCAATCCCCTTTTGTTCCGGCAACTGTCGCTCCGGCCAGTAGCAGTCGGAGCGTTTCAAGGAGGTAACGAATTGGACTGAAACACACCAACGTCAAGGGATTGCCTTGGGTGAATCTACGGACCGTACGCGAGTGAATGCTGCGCAGGCCTCGAAACGGGCAATGCGGAAGCCGGCCCGCCGGGGTACACGACGACGAAGCACTGCGATTGGTCGACTATCCGTGATATTTCGAGCTGCCCAAACGACAGCTTCCTGACAGGCGCGACGGTGTCCTGACGGCGTTGGCCAGTGACAGATAAATTCAACCATGCCTCGCAGGTAGTTGGAATGTGACAAATTTGGGATCGATGCTGTTTGCGAAGAGTCTGACGGAGGTGAGCAGCCTTCACAGTAAAGCCGTTCGGATCATCCTGTTTTGCGGAAGCAGCCGGATCGAGACACTGAAGGAGCAGGGCGGGGACAGGGGTATGCTTCCGGATTTGAGGGTGTGATCAATTTCAACGATGGTCTGCTGCCCTTCATCGAGGTCGGTGAGCAGGCGTTCAGGAAGACGGTGGCGCAGTTCCCTGAGTTGGCGGTGGAATAACTCACGGCGAATGCTCTGACCCACCAAGACTTCTTCGTTTCCGTCGCCAGCCCAATGGTCAGGGTTCTCGAGGATCGGGTCGAGATTACAAACCCGGGAGTGCCACTGGTGGACACCCGACACTTTATGGACTCATCGCCCCGTTTGCGTAACGAATCCCTTGCCTCGCTCATGCGCCGAATTGGCGTCTGCGAGGAGCGCGGCAGCGGATTGGACAAGGTGGTATCCCTGAGCGTGGTCTACCAACTTCTCGCCTCTCTCACGGAAGTTGAAGTCGACCACACTCATGTGGTGCTTTTTGCGCCGCGACCGCTGGCGGGTATGGACAGGGCAGAATGGATTAGGGCTAGTTTCCTTCGATGCGTATGCCGGAATTGCTGGCCAACACTTCGGTCCGAAAGTTGTTAGGAATCGAAACCCGGAACAGTGCCAGGGCTTCCCAACTGATAGCAGCCCTCAAGGCAGGGGAAATTGTGCCCGACTACCCGGCAGCGGCTCCCAAGCTGGTGCGCCAAGTGTCCGTGTCGGCGAGGGCAGAGGACCGCACCGTTACTTGATCAGATGTTCCCGAGCGAGTGCTCCTCGATTCGTCAAGGTCCAATAACGCTCGTATATTCAACTAGTTGCGCAAATCCAGTTTATTTTGCGGGTACTAGACAGGTTGGCCGATGAGGACTGACACTACTGAACGCGGCCTCGAACAACTGATCTGCAAAGCGCTGACCAGCGACCCCTGTGACCCCCCTGCCGATTGCACGATTGGCGGCCCGCCCGCTGGGTACGGTGGCGTCGGCTAGTCCTGCGGCGACCACCGCGACTGCAACCGTGAGCACTGCGTCGACCTGGTCCAACTTCGCCCCTTCATAAACGCTATCGAACCCGAAGCCGCCACGGCCCTGCGACTGACCGAAGACGGCTCCGGACGCCGCAGGTTCCTTGCCCTGTGGAGGACGATCCCGAGTTCGACGTCAAGAAGGCCCGCAGGAAGCTGCGGCGCTACGTCGAGAGTCACGACCACGCGATCCGCCTCAAGTCGGAGATCATGGTCGACCACTTCCACACGCAGGTCCTGTCCCACGGCAAGATCGGCGGCAGCGCCCGGGCGATGGTCGTCACCAACGGGATCGAACGGGCGATCCAGTACTTCCATGCCATCCGCGACTACCTGAAGGAGCGAAAGAGCCGCTACCAGGCCATCGTGGCCTTCTCGGGAGAGCATGAGTACGGCGGGACGAAGCTGAGCGAGGCCAAGCTGAACGGCTTTCCGTCGAGCAGGATTGCCGAGAGGTTCCGGGAGGATCCGTACCGCTTCCTGGTCTGCGCGGACAAGTTCCAGACCGGCTACGACGAACCTCTGCTGCACACGATGTACGTGGACAAGACGCTCTCCGGCATCAAGGCGGTCCAGACCCTCTCCCGGCTCAACCGCGCGCACCCCAAGAAGCACGATGTGTTCGTGCTGGATTTCCTGAACGAGTCGGACACCATCCGGGACGCCTTCGCCGACCACTATCGAGGGACGATCCTGTCCGAAGAGACCGATCCCAACAAGCTGCACGACCTCCAGGCCGACCTGGACGGCGCCCAGGTCTATTCATCCGGGCAGGTCAAGGACTTCGTGTCGCGCTACCTGGCCGGCGAGGATCGCGAGAAGCTCGATCCCATCCTGGAGGCATGCGTGGAGGTGTACCTGCAGGACCTGGACGAAGACGGGCAGGTTCAGTTCAAGCGCCAGGCCAAGGGATTCCTGAGAACCTACGCCTTCCTCTCTTCGATCCTGCCGTACAACAACGCCAGGTGGGAAGAACGCTCGATCTTCCTGAACTTCCTGGTCTCGAAGCTACCGTCCCCGCGTGAGGAGGATATGTCCAAGGGCATCCTCGACGCCATCGACATGGACAGCTACCGGGTCGAGAAGAAGGCGATGCAGAAGATCCTGCTGCCGGATGAGGACGCCGAGATCGGCCCCAGTTCGGACTCCGGTTCCGGCGGCCGCGCCGACCCCGAGCTGGACCTCCTGTCCAACATCATCAAGGCTTTCAACGATCTCTTCGGCAACATTCCCTGGGAGGACGGAGACCGGGTGCTCCAACTCATCACCGAAACGATTCCGTCCCGAGTCGCGCAGGACACCGCTTTCAGGAACGCCCAGAAGAACTCGGACCGGGAGAACGCCCGTATCGAGCACGACAAGGCTCTCCTGCGAGTGATGATGGCGGTGATGAAGGACGATACACAGTTGTTCAAGAAGTTCATGGACGATCCGGATTTCAAGCTGTGGATGAGCAATCTGTCGTTCCGGCTGACGTACAAACCGACGGAGCCGTCGCAAACCCGGATTGATCATGGAACAAGTTGACAAGGGCTTCCGGCCCGGCATCTTCGTGCCGTCGCATCCCCGTGGTTGGCCCGGCTCCCTCCTGCGCAGCGATGGGGTCCCGCGTTGCCATTGACGCCGTTCGCTCAGTTGGACACGCGCCGCAAGACAAGGGTGTCAACCAACTTCGCGTCGTCAGGCTCGCTTCGGCTCAGGCCATCGGGGTCCCCGTGCGCTCCCTCCCAGGGGTGCTTGCCGGTATTCAGGCTTATCGTCACGACACGGATCTGCCCCGGCGACAGGTCGTCGTAGCCTTCTTCATAGCCGTTCACGACCACGCGCAGGTCCGGCGGGTAGGTCTGCAAGAATTTCATTAGTTCCTGTGCAGTCATGACAACTTCCTTACTTGGGATCGCTCAATCGCAGCATTCGGCGGCCCGTGACTCCAACGGTTCGATCCTGCCGGGCGACTCCATGCGCTCGTCTTGCCGGTCAACTGCATGTAGAGCGCGTCGGGGCAGAGCTCGATGCCGGCGTCCCACGTAATCGCTCTGTGCGGAGCAACGCGCACTTGCTGGAATCGGCCAGGCTCATCCCACGCGGCGAAGACGCCACGTCCGGCCAGATGGGACAGGTCGATTTCTCCGGATGAACCATCGGAATATCTGAGCCAAATCCGGTATCGCTCTCGAGCCTCCACTTCAATTGGTCGAATCATCGTTCTCCCTCGGATTCACTTCCGAACCCCGGCAGTGTCAGGTTCTCCTCGATGGCCACGTCCAGCCTGTGGGCCTCGGCCTGTTGCTCCCGCCATTGGGGGGTGAGGCGACCCATCGTCTCCTCGAACGGTTCCAGGTCCTCCAACTGCGGTGCGATGCCGGCATGGCGGCCGGGAGTGAGTACGCGACCGTGCATTCGCACTTCCTCCAACGTTGCGCTCTTGCAAAAGCTGAGCACATCAGCAGACTCCCCGCATCCTCCCCACCGCGCCAAGCATCGTAGGTATCGGCGATGCGGGCGAGTTCCTCACCCGTCAGCTCGCGGTGGGTGCGGTCGGTCATGCGGCCCAGCTTCAGGCATCGATGACTCGAAGCCTGTCGTGGCGCCGCCATCGGTTTGTCTGACTGTCATCTTCGTTGCTGTCTGTATTCTCCCTTCGCCCAAGACGATTTCCCCGAACCGGGCCGCAGCTAAATTACGACATGCGGCGCGCCGGTGCACACGTCGTCGGTGCAGGTTGCAATCTTACAGAGATTATCGGCCCGCACTTGGCTGATTGGTACGAGAGCGAGTAGAGGGAGCCCGATTGGACAGGGAGACGTCAGGGGTGAATTGCAAATGGTCGTTCGGACGGAGTCCCGTCACCAGCAGTTCCGACTCGGCGACGAGGCGGGGCAAGCGGGTTCGATTCCGCTACCGTCACGACTCACCCCGGTGCCGCCGAAACTTCCACAACGTCGGAAGAGCCTGGGGTTTCGAGATGGGTTCGCCGTCTTCGCGCATACCCTCGATGTGAAACTCGATGGACTCCCGGATCTCCTCCGACAGCTCACCGCGGGTGCTCGCCGTAGTCACGCAGCCGGGCAGCTCGGGCACGTAAGCTGCATAGTTGTTCGGGGTCCCTTCAATCATGACGCTGTACTTCATGACGTTGTTTCCTTCCTTTGCTCTCTTTCAGCAGTCGGGGAGCCGAATGCCGCTCGCCCACTCAAAGTAGCCGCGGCGCCACAGCAAGCGACCGGATCACGTATACTTGCTTGCATTGCAAGCAACCGACAGTTTGGATGGGTTCCGTACCGTCAGGAGGAACGACCGATGGCGAACATCACGGTCCGCAATCTCGACGATGACGTGAAGACGCGGCTCCGCGTGCGTGCCGCCGAGCATCACCGTTCGATGGAGGAAGAGGTCCGCATCATTTTGCGCGACGCCGTAAATGATAGGCGAACCGGCCCCCGGGACCTGGCGAAGTTCACGCGCGAGTGCTTCGCGCCCCTTGGCGGCGTGGAGCTCGAACTTCCGCCGCGTGGCCCGATGCCCGAGCCGCCGGATTTCTCCTGAGCGGCCGAAATGTTCGCCATAGACACGAATGTGGCCTCCGAACTCATGCGCCCGGAGCCGACGCCCGCCGTGGCGGCATGGATTGCCGAACGCGACGCACAGGAGATGTACCTGACGGCGGTGAGCGAAGCGGAATTGCGCTACGGCGTCGCGATCATGCCGGCCGGCAAGCGGCGAAACGCGCTGAGAGCCGCAATGAACCGTTGGCTCGACCACGGTTTCAGAGAACGAGTTCTCCCGTTCGACAGCGCTGCCGCCCGAGCCTACGCGGAGATCGCGGCTGGCCGCCGCCGAGCGGGCCGGCCGATCAGCGACGCGGACTGCCAGATCGCGGCCATATGCCGCTCACGGGGTGCCGTCTTGGTCACGCGCAACGTGCGGGATTTCAGCGGCACCGGAGTCAACATTGCCGATCCTTGGGCAGCCATATGAAACCTCCAGCGCCTGCGTTCTGGAGGACGGCTCCATCTTCATGGTCGGCCAAAGAGAAGGCTTCAAAAACCGATTCGGCCCCCATGGATCGGAAGTGACTTCGGTCCGGTTTCGCATCAATAGACCCGACGAGGGAGAAGGCGCCAGCTGATTCGCCATGTGCCCGCGTGGGCGAGGGCAGAGGACCACACCTCTACTTGATGAGATGCCGCCGAGCAAGCGATCCATGATTCGTCAAGATCCGATAAGGCTTTTATATTCAACCAGTTGAACAGATCCATTTTACTTGACGGGTACTTGATGGGATGCCTGAAGGGGACTGACATGACTGGACTCGGCCTCGAACGCGAATACCGCACCCCTCTGATCGGGGACATCGTCACCGGTAGGCTCGATGTTCGTACCGACAGAGATGATCGGCCCGCACTTGGCCGATTGGTACGCAAACCGGTAGAGGGATCCCGGTTGGACAGGAAGACGTCAGGGGCGGGTTGTTGATGGTCGTTCCGACGGAGTCCCGTCACCAGCAGTTCCGACTCGGCGGCAAGGCGGGGCAAGCGAGTTCGGTTCTGCAAGTCCGACCCCGCTGACACATGGAAGTGATAATCTCCCCCTCCGGAACGGCCGGGCTTGGGGGAAGCAACAGGAGCAGCGGGCCGTAGACGATCGAATCTGATCCTGCTCATGGTCCCGGCTTTCGGAGGGCGCCGGTCCTTCGTCCACTGTGGTGATTCGGTTTCCGGACAGGGCACGCCAAGTGATTCCTGGAGGTCCGACAGTGTCTCGCGCCGCGCAGCTCTGCATTCATGATCCCGTGAAGTTCAGGTACCGGGGTGTCTGCATCAGCGGGCACATCGCCCGCAAGACTCCTCGGAAAGCCGAAATCGTGGGAACCGACGGCGGCGAGTACCGAGTGCCATGGGACCTCCTCGCTCGAAACGAAGCCGAAAGGCGAAAGCGAGTGACTCTGAGGCGAGACCAGCTCAAAGCCCAATTCCGCCCGGAGGACGAGGTCTTGATCCCGCACGGTCAGGGCACGATCGAGGGCACCGTTGCGCGTCTCGGGCCCAAGCGCGCCCTGGTCACCACGGAGCACGGAAGCTACTTCGTTCCGTATGGTCTGCTGACTCGAGCCGGACCGGACCCGGATCGCGGCGACGGCCGGCGACTGGCCGAAGTTGCGGTGGAGGCTGAGCGGCTGATGAGCCGGCACGGACTCACGGGATGGAGCTTTCAGTTCGAGGATGCCTCCAAGCAGGCGGGAGTCTGCGTTTTCGGCCTCAAGGTCATTGGACTCTCCCGCCTCTATTGTCTTCACGCAACCGGCCGGCAGGTGAGGGACACGATTCTCCACGAGATCGCTCACGCCCTGGTCGGCCCGAAGCATAATCATGACGGCACCTGGAAGGCAGTCGCGCGTTCCATCGGATGCGCTGGCGACCGTTGCCACAAGGTGGAATTCGCCCCGCCTCGCTATATTGCGCGGTGCGTCACTTGCGGCTGGGCCATCAAACGAAACGTCAGGAAAAGGGGAGCGATCTGCAAGGCTTGCAGGTCCCCCGTGAGCTACGTCACATACACGAAGAAGCGGTGGGAATTGGCAACAGACGCACCTGACGGACGGAAGGAGGCCATCCCATGACGGACTGGAACACCTGCCCGGCCGTCGAGCGGGTCCCGGGAAGGGCGAGCGGGGCCTGGGTCTTTTCGGGCACACGGATTCCACTGTTCGCGCTCTACGAGAACCTTGCCAGCGGCGCGACGATCGACGAATTCGTCGAGTGGTTTCCGGGCGTCGAAGAGTGGCAAGTCCGTGAGGTGCTCGAACACGAGGCGAAGGCGCTGAGAGCGGCGGTGGCTCGTTGAACCTGCTCTTCGATTAAGGCACGGCCGCACCGTTGCGGAGACACCTGCACGGGCATTCCGTGTACGCGCTGGCGGCCAAGCGGTTGGAACGAATACTTCGTTCTTCGAGGCGAACACCTCTTCTCAGAAGCTCTCCTACTGGCCACGCGCCGGCGACATTCTGGGAGAACCAGGCGTGTTTCAGGAGCGGGGGTTTTCCTACCCCCGCTGTCGTAGCCTGCTGTGTCTGGCCATGGGTCATGGTTGGTCCGAACGAGGGCGCCTGAAAAACGCCTCTCCAATGGGGGACAGGAAAGTCCCCTCCTGTCACTCCTGCATGTTCCAGGGAAGTCGCCTCTACACTCTCCACTGCAATAAGAGAGAAGGTGCTTGCTCCGATGGGGCACGGTTGGTAGCGTACTGCGACCTTTGGAGAAACTCGGATCCGAAGTTGATTAGAGGAGTATCGGTTCCATGGAGCGACGTGGTTTTCTCAAGCAGTCTCTTTCGGCCGTCGCCTTGGGCGCGGCCGCCGGATGCACCCAGGGAGAACACTCAACTGGACCAGCCGGGGCCGCAGACCCGGCCAATCTACACCGGGACGCCATCGTCATCGACACCTACGGGAAGCTGTACTTGGAAGACTTCCAAAAAGGCCAGGTGGACGCCATCGTCCACGGAATCGGCGTCGAAGAAATCTTCCGAAGCGATGCCCGGGAAGGAATCATCGATCCTCCCGAGGTGGGCAAGAACATCTGCGACAACCTGTTTGAAGGCTCGGACGAGGTCAAAAGGGTCCTGCAGCGCGTCGACGAGATCCTCCAGCAGAGCGTGCGGCGGCACCCGGATGCCGTCGAGCTGGCTCTCCGTTCCTCCGACGTGAAGCGAATCGCCGGAGCCGGCAAGATCGCGGTGATCCCCATGCTCAACGCGGGCTGGATCGACAACGATCTGGCCGTCCTGAGGATTTATCACCGCATGGGGATCCGGGTCTTCGCGCTGACCCACATCGCCGCTTTCGACTGGGTCGACTCCAGCGGGGAACTGAACCCGAAGCCAGGTTTGAACGACTTCGGCCGGGAGGTGGTTCGGGAGTGCAACCGGATCGGGATGCTGGTGGATGTCTCCCATGCCTCGGACCAGGCGTTCTGGGACACGGTCCACACCAGTTCCAGACCCATCATCGCCACCCATTCCGGTTGCCGGGCCCTATGCTACGTGCAGCGCAACCTGACGGACGAGATGCTGCGGGCCCTGGCCGAGAACGGGAGTGTGGTGAGCATCTTCACCGTGCCCTCCTACCTGGATACCAAGGCCCTGAACGACATGATGGCAAGCCGGTTCCTCCCCGACTACACGGAACGGGATCTTCGCCTCGCGCGGCAGTTCTCCGATCCCTGGGAGATTGCCGCCGCCATGAGGAACGCGAGCAATACGCTGGATTCACATTCCTACACCGAGGAAATCGACCTGCCTCCCATCGACGCTTTCCTGGACCACATCGACCACGCCGTCCAGGTGGCCGGAATCGACCACGTGGCGGTCTCCTCGGACAACGAGCCCGTCGAGGGCCTGGAAGACCGGTCCCGGTGGCCGAACCTGACCCGGGGTCTGGTGAAGCGGGGATACGGCGACCGGGACATCCGGAAGATCCTGGGGGAGAACTTCCTCCGGGTCTGGGACCAGGCGGCCGGGACCCCGGATGTGAGCTAGATCCGGCGCCGTCTCGTCATCCATTTCAAAAATCATCTACGGAGGAAACCGATGGTGGAACTGAATTCGACTTGGAAGAGGAATTTCGACGTCTACGACAGGATCAGGCGGCTGGGAATCGATCTGGGGCAGAAGGAAGACTCACTTCCGCCTCCCGGTGCGCAGAACCTTGCGCAGGCCACCTTCACCCCCTCGGGCCTGGTCTTCCTTTCCGGCACCACCGCCGGCATGGGAGCGGTCACCGACGACGATGCGGAGATCGAGAAGGGGGCCGCGGCGGCTCGCGAGGCGGGTATCGCACACATCCGCGTTCTGCACTGGGGACTCCATCCGCTGGGGACGCTGAACGACGTCTGGTACTGCGTCAAAGGTCTCGGCATGGTCAACTCGGCCGGTGGCGGGGTCCTGACCCTCTCGCACCTAGTCGTCAACGGATACTCCAAAGTCTTTCATGACGTCTTCGGCGGACCGCTGTCGCAGTTTGCGGACGATGGCAAGGATCAATCGCTTTCGGGCTGGCACGCGCGCAGTGCCGTCGGGGGTTTCGATCTGCCTGCGGGAGTCCGGGCCGAGCCCGAGATGATCGTCCAGATCGATCCTGAACTTGCTTTGAGAATCATCCGGGAGAAAGGTCCTCATGCGTAGGACCGGGAACGGTAGGAGGGGGGACATTCCTGTCCCCCTCTTCGCTTTTGCAATCACAGCGCCCAGTTGATCTGGAGGTCGGAAAAGGATCGGGATAGGGACAGTCCGCTTTTCCCGAGGTTAGGCTCTCCTGACTCTCGCGGAATCCCTCATTCGCCTGCGACTTCGATCAGCAAGCGACAGTGATCGCTCGCACCCCACTCTTCGACGGAGTTCATGGCGCGAACCTTGACGCTCTTGTGGAAGCCGCGTGAGGCGAACGCATAGTCGAGCTGAAGCTGGGCAGTCTCGGGGGACCGGCGGACCGTGTGGTAGGTAGGCACGTTCCGAGTATCGGGCGGCAAGCCCGGGGGTGTAGGGTGCGCCTGCCGTCCCCCAGGATATTTGGGGCCTATGAACTCCAAACCGAGCGCGTCCATTCTGTGAAATACGCTGCCGTCGCGGGACATGGGCGCTGACGAAACGTCGTCGGTACCCTCGTAGACGATATTGAGGTCGCCCGCCGCGAGTATTCGATGTGTGCTTGGATCAAAATTGCCAATGAATGCTGAAAGGTCCGAGATTATGCGGTGGGCTGAAACGTCGGCATTGCCTACCTTCCACTTACTCTTCGTAGACGGGTGCGGCCTTATCCATCGCGCATACATGGACACGGCGATGAATGCCGGGGCATCCTTTGGGATCACCCTGGCCGCGGCAATTGTGCCGATACCGCTGACGGCGATCTCGTCCTCCATCGTTTCGCTGATCGGGCTAACCTGCTTGAACCATTCGACTTGGACCCGGTCGGAGAGTTTCACGACCATCGGGAAGCGGTCGAATAGTTTTTTGAATCGACCCTCAAACCAACGCGAATTCCATACGTGTGGGTCCCAATGTTCCGCGCTACCGGTCTGGACCCTGTCGGCAACGCCGTTTGGTACTTTTCCGGCTTCTTGGAGTAACGCGACGTCAGCATCCATTTCCACGAGTTGATTCCATGGTTTGCGCCGCTTATTGATGTTCCAACACACTATTTTGGTTGCCATTTCTGCCTCTGAAGTCTCATTCGCAAGTGGGGTAGCAAGGTCATTTTGAACACTGTCTCTGACTCAGGCGCTGTTCGCTTCCCCAGCCGGAAGCCGATTTCATACTCGTCTCGTGCCCTCAGGAGTTGGCGGGATTGTGCCATTGGAAGGAGGAGGTTCTTTGGGTAAGCCCTATCTCTGAGATAAGCATGGGAGCGGAATGGGAAGCGGGACACTCGTGTGCCTCCTCTTCATCGCCGATCCGGAATGGGGGGTTAACAACCCCCGCTCCAATGCCTCCCATTTTCTGCCGGGATCATGCGGGCCTTTGGCCGGTGGTGGCCTCTGGGGTCACCGGTTTTCCTTGAAATCATCTTCCCGAAATCGTCTTGAAAACTTCGCATACCGTTCCGGGCTGGAGCTCCTACGAGCCGAATCTGTTCGAACCCCACTCGAATTCACGTTCGTTCGCAGACGAAAACCACCGAATGCCCCGCAGAAAATGTGGTATCAAGAGCCCGTGGTCTACGGAATATCTTTCCTGGTCCTGCTCCTTTCCATGGCGCCAGTTGGCGTTGCCGCCGCGGAGACGACCGGAACCCTGACGGGAACCGTCGTCGACGAGACCGGGGGAGTCCTTCCCGGTGTCGTCGTCAACCTTCGGGCCGACGGCGCCGAGTTCTCCTCCGTCACCGACGACATGGGGAAGTGGAGCATCGACGGAGTCCCTGCGGGACCGGCTACCCTGACTTTCCGGCTGATCAATTTCGCCGGCGCCCGCCGCGAGTTGACCGTGGCCCCGAGCGAGGTCTTGACGGTGGATGTCGTCCTGGTGCTCTCATTGACCGCGGACGTCGTGGTCACCGCCGAGCGCACCTTCCGCAACATCGCCGACCTGCCGCAACCGGCGGAGAACCTGGTCGGGATCGCCTCCGCCGCCAGCGTCGGCGCCATCACCGCGGCCCAGCTCCAGGCGCGCCCCATCATGCGGCCGGGCGAAGTGCTGGAGACGGTTCCGGGCCTGGTCATCAGCCAGCACAGCGGGGAGGGAAAGGCCAACCAGTACTACCTGCGCGGTTTCAACCTGGATCATGGAACGGATTTCGCGACCACCGTCGCCGGCGTGCCCCTGAACATGCCGTCCGGCGCCCACGCCACGGGCTACTCGGACTCCAACATGATCATTCCCGAACTGGTGAGCGGCATCCAGTTCCGGAAGGGGCCGTACTTTGCGGAGGACGGTGACTTTTCCGCCGCCGGCTCGGCAAACGTCAGCTACTTGAACCTGCTGGAGCAGCCGGTGGCCAGCATCAGCACCGGCGGCCAGGGCTGGAGCCGCATCTTTAGCGCCGCGTCGCCCCGCCTGGGCGACGGCAACCTGCTCGTCGGTGTCGAAGTGGGCAGGAACGACGGTCCCTGGGTCGAGCCCGACGACCTGCGCAAGGTGAACGGCATCCTGCGCTACAGCCGGGGAGACGCGCGAAACGGCTTCTCCATCACCGGCCTGAGCTATTCGGCGAATTGGCATGCCACGGACCAGGTGCCGGTCCGGGCCATCGAATCCGGCCGGATCGACCGGTTCGAAGGGATCGATACCACCGGCGGCGGCCGGACCTACCGGCATGGCGTCGTCGCCGACAGCCTTCGCTCGAACGGAGAAACCTCCACCCGAATCACCGCCTTCGGCATGCGTTACGGACTGAACCTGCTCCAGAACTTCACCTATTTCCTGGCCGATCCCGTCGACGGGGATCAGTTCGAGCAGGTGGACCGCCGCACCTCGGTCGGCGTCAAGCTCACCCAACGTCGCCTGCGGGAGTTCCTGGGACGTCCCGTCGAATGGAAGATCGGCACCCAGTCGCGCCACGACGACGCCGGCGTCATCGGCCTGTACGACACGGTTCGGCAGCGCCGCACCAACACCGTGCGCGAGGATGCGCTGCGCCAGACGTCGCTGGGCCTGTTCGGCGGGGGGATGTTCGATTGGACTTCGTTCTTCCGGACCTCGGTCGGGTTTCGCGCCGACGTCTATCGGTTCGCCGTCGACGCCAGCAATCCCTTGAACGCCGGCGCCGGCGTGGATTCCATCGTCAGCCCCAAACTGACGGCGATCCTGGGACCGTGGCAGCAGACCGAGTTCTACGCCAACTGGGGAGAGGGCTTCCACAGCAACGACGTGCGTGGCGCGACGATCCGAGTCGACCCGCGCACCGGGGAGCCGGCCCGGAGGTTCCCTCCGCTGGTCAAGGCCCGCGGCGGCGAAATCGGCATGCGGACGGTGAGGCTGCACGGGCTGCATTCGACGGTGGCGCTCTGGTACCTGGACTTCGATTCGGAGCTGCTCTTCCTGGGCGATGCGGGGGTGACGGCCCCCAGCCGTGCAAGCCGCCGCTACGGCGTCGAGTGGTCGAACTATATTCGGTTCACACCCTGGATGACGGCCGAGGCCGACCTCGCGTTCACCGCCGCGCGGTTCTCGGACGACGACCCCGCCGGACCGCGGATTCCGGGTTCGCTCAACCGCGTATTCTCCGGCGCCCTCACGTTCGAGCCGGTGAAGCGATTGTTCGGGAGCGTTCGCGTGCGCCATTTCGGACCACGTCCCTTGATCGAGGACAACTCCGTGAGGTCCGGTTCGACGACCCTGTGGAACGGTCAGATCGGCATCCGCTTCAACCGGCGCGTCACCGTCTCGTTCGAGGCGTTCAACCTCCTGAACTCCCGCGTGTCGGACATCGACTACTTCTATACGTCGCGTCTCCCGGGAGAACCCTTGGAAGGGGTGGACGATGTGCACACCCATCCCGCCATCCCGCGAACCGCACGCGTCGCCCTGCAAATGAGGTTCTAGGCTGAGCCGGTGGCGCCGCCGGATTTTCACGGAATCAAGGAATCCATTCCCAGTGGTAGAGAAGGGAATTATCCTTCTCCGCGAGTGTGTCGATTTGGTCTACCTGGACTCTTCTGTTTGGCTCGAACCAGGTTCACAGCGTTCCCTTCATGACTGGTACTTATACGGGGAATCTTCTTGCACACCGTTGTCTCTTTGGTAATACGCTCGACTATGCCTAGAGGAGAAGAGTGATGTCAGATCCCAAGGAGTTTCGATTCGGAGGCTTCCTTATTTCGCTGCTGGCCTTCTTGGTTACGGTCGGCGTCGCAATCTACGGGTTAGTCAAGGCTTTCAACGCCTTTTGCAAGTGGAACAAGCAGGATCGAATCCCGGAGAAATACAAAAACTCTCAATCGGCACTCAAAGGAGACGATTTCTCAAATCCGTCCAAGCGGTTGACGGGGGGGCGTTGCGGCGCCACAGGCTTGTGGAGATCGAGTTGTCAGCACCGGGAGCAAAAGCTCATCCGCTCAGGAGAAACGTTTCCACTGTGTTGGCATTGCCGTCGGGGCGTGTATTGGAAATTGATTCGACCGGGCAAGTAGGGAACCTCGATTGCCCACGTATACGGAGAGTGAGATCGGTAGAGAAGGTGACAGCCCTTTCTCCGCGTGCGCTCATTAAAGTCTGGACCATCTGACTTCGATGGTGAAGAATCATCCCGAATGTGGATGAGAAGGTCCTGCAATTGGCGGCATCGACCTCCATATTCCAAAGCGTCTGGGTTAATCTTCTTGCCCAGGATCCCTCGTTCAACATCTGGAGGCGTTAGATGAACCGACTCGCCGTGCTGTCTTTATTCGCTGTGTCAACGGTCGTCGCCAGCGACCATCAACTGAAACCGGTCCGGATTGCCGTCCCGGTCGACGGGCACATTCACCCGGCGGCCTGCGTCACCCACTCGGGGACGATCGTCGTGACGTACGGGCGGGTGAATCACGTGGACCTGCGCATCACTCGATCCTCGGACGGAGGAAGGACTTGGTCCGAACCGGTTCCGTTCGTCCATACCGTCGACAAGACCTATTACCCGGGCTCGCTGACGACACTGAGCGACGGCCGCCTGGTGCATTGCTGGAACCGCTGGGATACGCCGGTCACTCAGAAGGAGCCACGGTCCGTCCTGTACTCGCTGTCAAGTGACGAAGGAGTCTCGTGGAGCGACCCGCAGCCGTTTCCGCGTGATCCGGAAGTCAGATCCGTCACGCGGCACCCCGTGACCGAACTGGAGTCAGGACAGTGGCTCGTTTCGTTGATCGACCGGACGTTCGTGTTTGATCCGGCCACTTCCAAGGCGACACCGTTCGGCGACGGCCGGGATCATGGGATGATCCCGATCGTGCAGACACCTCAAGGCACGTTCGTCAGCGGCGCCGGCCTCCGATCGACGGACCACGGCACGACGTGGACAACCATCGAAGGCTTTCCGGACATCAGCACGCAGGGCTGGCGGCACGAAATGGTCGTTCTGAAAAACGGCTGGCTGCTGGCCTCGGAGATTCTCGGGCCAGGCTTTGGCGGGGAGCGCATCCGCTACCGCATCTCGTACGACGACGGGCAGACCTGGGATGGAGTATTCGAGTACTACAATCCTGGCCGCGCCATCAACGGCCGGGCCTGTCCCCGAACGGTGCAGCTCGACGACAAGACGATCGGCGTGGTCTTCTACGATATCGACAAGGATCAGGAGGGAGGACCGGGCGTGTTCTTCCTGCGAATCCCGATCGCGAAGCTGGCCGCCCGGTAGGAGGGGGGACAGTCTTGTCCCCCTCTTCACTGGCGAGATAGGGAGAGACTACCTCTCTTCGTCTCGACTGTCCCTGCCGAGGGCCCATTCGCAGGTCTGATCGTTGACTCGAGACTAGGTTTTCAATCTGGACATCCACTTCACACCGAGATGATGAGTAGACCATCCAATCGCTCAAAATGCCGACGATTGTTGGTGAGTAGCGTGAGCCCGTAATTTATGGCGGTGGCACCTATCATTAGATCGAAGTCGCTGATAAGGGTTCCCGTCGCCCTCAAACGACTCCGTTCCCTGGCGAATGTGCGGCAAATATCTTCATCCAATGGCACGGCATGAATCCGGTCAAGTACGTGCCACAGAGCTATTTCGGTTGCTTCCGGATCGTAGGAGCCGAATACGCCCTCGTACAGTTCGGCGAGTTAGATAATGCTCAATCCGAGGCCGGCTGGTTCAAATTCCTGGAGACGGCTGATTACCTGAGCGCGGCCGTGCAGATGGTCGATGACCCAATCCGTGTCCACCAAATATCGCACGGATTTACAATTCCGGCTTTTGCCTGGAACCGGCAATCCGAGCTTCGTAGCTCTTCCGCTTGAACTGTTCCGGATCGTGCATTCCGATCCATCCGCCAGCCGAAGCGCCGAGCGAATTGATGGCGCTACCCGGGGATATGATCTCCCCTATGGACACGACTACTTCCTTGCCTTCTTCGAGGTCAAGGCTCTCTTGCGGAACGAACACACCCTTTGAATACTTCGCTTTGATCTTTCTCATTGTTACCGGTCTTTTCCATAAGTCCTTGATTTGAGACGTCTTAGCAATCTCGGAGTCGGGGACTCTGAATCCACCGTCTGCCAAGACGATACCAGAACGCCGCCAGACACGCCGAATTCCGGGGAGCGGATACCGACCCGGCACCTTCTTCGCACCAGTGGGAAAAGGCAACAGTCACCTTCTCCGCCATTGCCGATTGCGAATTCCCGCACGGGTCAAGGTGGCGTGGCCGGATACACGAGTTCGCCAGCCTTGTAGACGGCGGACACCGAGCGAGTATTGCGGATGTCCGACAGCGGATCCGCCGTGAGCACGACCAGGTCGGCCAGCTTTCCTGCTACGACGGTTCCGAGCTGATCCTCCAGACCCAGCCCCTCGGCGCCGTTTCGGGTCGCCATGACGATCACGTCGGTCTCGTCGATGCCCGCCTGGACCAGGAGCTCCAGTTCCCGATGCAGACTCACGCCCGGCGTTATCCAGGGCATTCCCACGTCGGTCCCTACAGTCAGCCTCACTCCCCCCTCGTGAAACATCCGCACGATCTGGAGTGCGACGGGGAATACGTCCTTGCCGGACGTGAAGGCCCGAAGGATTCCCATGGGGTTGGTGAAGACGAACGGGTTGCGATGCCGCCAGTCTGGACCCCATAGCGCCACGACCGAGGGCGGAGCCCGCTGAGGCTCGAGTCGCTCCAGAACCTTCGGATCGTCACCGAAATAGAGGCTCTCCATCACGACCAGCGTGGGGTCGACCGTCACGTCGTTGTCAACCAGGGCGGCGATCAGGGAGTTCATCAGCTCGCCGTCCAGCTCCACCAATTCAAGCCAACGGGCGTAGTATTCGGGGTAGGGCAGTGCCCTCAGTTGGGCCCGGTGCCTTTCGGGGACCAGCTCCCACGTCGGCCCTTCTCCGCCGCTGTGGACCAGGGAGTCGATTCCCAGCCGCGCCGCCTGGGTCCAGCTCGTTGCCCGGATGTGGCCGGCGACCTTCAGACCGAGCGCGTGAGCCTCCTCGATGGCGGCGGCCATCAGCTCCGGGGTCACGTCCCAGTACAACTTGACCATGTCGGCGCCCGCCGCAGCCTGTTGCCGAACCACGTCCCGCATCTCGTCCGGTGTCGCCACGGGCACCGTCCAGTCGAATCGGCTCGGAGACCCGTCGATGAAGGCGGCGCCGGTAAACATCCGCGGCCCGCGAACCCGCCCGGCCGCGATCTGGTCCCGGAGCTCGACGCCTGCGCTTTGCGCGGCGCCGGGGCTGCGTATCGTGGTCACTCCGAAATCGAGCAACGCCTCCACGGTCTCGATCCCAGCCTTGGGGTGAACATGGACATGCATATCGATGAATCCTGGAACCACATAGTGGCCCGAAACGTCTCGTCGCCGTGCCGAGTTGGGGAAACGGAAATCACCCGCGTTGCCGACCCTGAGGATTCGGTCGCCGGCCAACACGATAACGCTGTCCTCGCGCGGTTCGGCGCCGGATCCGTCAATCAGAGTGGCCCCTTCCAGGACGAAAAGCCCCTCGCCCACAAGCACCTCAGCCGGTTCACCGCACGCAGCACCAGCCAGGACAAGTGCGAGGGCGATTGGAATAAGTGGACTGCTCAGCGATCCGGCTGCTGCTGACATCGACGGCCTACCGTGGCGGCATTGGATCACATTTTTTCCAAGATGGCCGGCGTACTTCCGTTAGGGGGGAACATCCCCTCTTCACTTGAGCCTCGCGGAGAAAGGGGTAGTCCAATTCTCCCGGCCAGACAAGGATCTTGACTCCGGGATACTCATCAATGGTAACATATAAGAATCCATATAGTGATGATAGAGATCAGGGAGTCCCCGGTCTCCGAGGGGCCGTATTCAAAGTCGCTACCTCCTTGGTTCGTAACGACGGGAGACGTGAAAACCATGCCATTGACACGAGACTTCAAGGAAACGATTCAGGCGCGCATCAAAAGCGATCCGGTGTTCGGCGAAGAACTGCTCAAGGAAGGGATTGAGTGCTTCCTTTCGGGTGACGTGGATACCGGGAAGGCGGTGCTACGCGATTACATCAACGCCACGATCGGCTTTCAGGCGCTTGGCGGATTGACTGAGAAATCTCCCAAGAGCCTGATGCGGATGTTCGGTCCCAAAGGCAACCCCCAAGCCCGAAACCTGTTCCGAATCATCGGTTTCCTCCAGAAACAGGAGGGGTTGCGCCTGAAGGTGGACGTGATTCGCTAGCCGGGCCGGGAAAGGGACGGTCCACTTCTCCCGTACCCGTGACGTCAGGCTACCTCTTGTCGGTCAGCCGGCCGGCCAAGTACTTGTGGATAATGCTGGACAGCAGAGTCTGATAAGGGATCCCTTCCTCCCTGGCCCGCGAGTGAGCGAGCTTGAAGTCGCGCTCGGTCATCCGCAAATTCACTCGCTTGGTTTTGTTGAACGTATTTCGAGCCGCCTGACGGGCCTCCTCAACTTCGCGTTCGGCACCAGGAGCAGAGCGCAAGTCACCCCGCTCGAATCGGTCGAGAATGTCGCGCTCTTCGACGCTCAAATTGTCGCTCACCATGGCTGCCTCCTTCGGTAAGCCCTCGTCGCCTTTCGGCTGGGAATACTCCTCTCCAGAAAACGAGCGCCGTCAGCCCGCGTCACAAAATACAATAGGAGGGCGGACATTCCTGTCCCCCTCTTCACTTGTATACTCGACCGCACAGTTGAGCCGGGCGCCAACTTCGGCGCCCGCCGCACCGTCACGCAACCGAGGGGAAATCCATGCTCAAATTCGGATTGTTCGGAGTCGGCAGGATCGGCCGCATGCGCGCAAGAATCCTCGCGGCAAACCACCGTGTGGAACTGGCGGGGATCTACGATGTCGATGCTGACGCCGTCGCCTCCGCCGCAACCGAGACCGGATCCGTTTCCGTCGATTCCGTAGACGCCCTGCTCGGAGACCCCACCCTCGACGCCGTTTGCATCTCCTCCTCCACCAGCACCCACTGCGACCTGATCGAAGGCGCGGCGCGGACCGGCAAGGCGGTGTTCTGCGAAAAACCGATCCACCTGGACATGGAGCGCGCCGACGCCTGCGGGGCGGTTCTGGCTGAGACCGGCGTGCCGTTTCAGATCGGATTCAACCGGCGCTTCGACCCCAACCACGGCGAGGTGCACCGGGCTGCCCGCAACGGCGAGATCGGCCGTCTGGAGCAGGCCGTCATCAGCAGCCGGGATCCATACCCGCCGCCCCTGCGCTTTCTTCGGGGTTCCGGGGGAATATACCGGGACATGATGGTCCACGACTTCGACATGGCCCGCTTCCTGTTCAATGAGGAGCCGGTGGAGGTCACGGCCATGGGCAGCGTGCTCTTCGATGCGCGTTGCGAGGAATTCGGCGACGCGGACAGCGCCATGGTGGTGCTGCGGATGGCCTCGGGCGCTCTCTGCCACGTCAACTGCTCGCGCCATTGCTCCTTTGGCTACGACCAGCGGATCGAGCTGTTCGGAGAAGGCGGCATGCTGGTCTCCGCCAATCCCACCCGGACCAGCATCGAACGCTACACGGCAAGCGGGACCTCCGCCCGCGACCGCCTGCACCCTTTCTTCATCGAGCGGTACGAAGAAGCGTTCACCCGCGAAATCGACGCCTTTGTGGACGCCGTGGAGCAAGGCGTCAAGCCGTCTCCCGGCTTTGATGACGGGAGGCGCGCCCTGCGAGTTGCCGAGGCCGCAGAGGAATCAGCCAGGAGCGGCCGGACGGTCCGGGTGGGCGAATGAACCCACGTCCTGTTACTGCCAACTGTCAACTGAACAACAAAAACACCAGACCGCCGACAACGAGGCCGACGAGCGTGATCAGAAGCTTGATCACCTCCCACGACAAGAGCCCAAGGACCGCTCCCACGGCGACATTCGTAACGAGTCGAGTGTCGAGTTGGGACGTAAACCAGGTCCAGACTTGCCTCAATTTCCTTTTATCCATGTCTCCGCAGGGTTACTCCTTCCGGGTCACGACGGACCACAGGTAGAGAAGCATGCCCGCGACGACCAACCCCGCTCCCAACGTCAGGAACAGGAACAGGGAAACCGGGTGGTTCCAGACGAAGGTGCCAAGTTCCACCACAATCCCGGTGGCGATCAGCAATCCGGCGAGTTGCAGGCGGCCCGCGAATCCTGTCCGAAAACCCGGCGACCGAGTCCAGCTCATGGTTTCGCCTCCGGGTCCCAGCGCTCGAAGCGGTCCAGCTTCGTGACCTCGTGAATCAGGTTGTGGCACATGAGGCACGACTTGGTCCCGGAGATCAGATCGGGTCGAAATCGTGAGTGTGCCGGGTATTCCTCGAAGGACCTGGCTCCTTGGTGGCATTCCAGGCAGGCCCGGTTCTCATACGGTTCGTAGAGCTTCACCGGGTCGGACCACGAGCCCAAAACGCTGTGCCAGACATGTCTAGCGCCGCGGATCTTGTCGTCCACGTCTCCAAACATGGTGTAGCTCGTGTGGCAGGTGTAGCAGGCCTTGTCGGCGGGGATGAGCTTGTTCTGGAAGTGAGCGGCGGGAAGGAACCGGGGATGGTCGATGAGCAGGCTCTCCCCGTAGGGCTCGATAACGTGGCAGGAGAGGCAGAAATCGGTCGTCTTGGCCTGCTCGTAGTGCCGGTCGGCGCCGCCCAGGAGCAGGAGCCCCGGCAGCGCGAACAGGGCGACGAACGCGAGTATCCTGCCCCCGACGGCGTCGGTCCATTCGGGCCGGCGGGCGAATGCCGCGATCAAGGCGACGGTTGCGAGTCCCGCTAGGCTCAGGAGGATGACGTTGCCGGTCACTCGATTGGGGTCCTCATCGTCGACTGATGTTTGCCGCGCAGCTCCTGCGCCAGCGTCCTGATCTCGGTCAGATCCTGCAGCATCTCGCTCCACCCGTACCAGAGCGCATAGTCGGGATTGTTGTGGAACGTTCCCTGGAACGCGCGCATCCGGTGTTCCAGGTGCATCTTGAAGAGGCGCTGCTCAATGGTCGAGGGAGCGTCGTGGAAAGCCAGCAAGTCGGGGAAGTCGTAAGCGTAGTGGTCCGGTTTGTGCAAGATGCCGTCGCGGTAGAGGGAAGCGATGATGCGAATCGCCTCCGCCAGCAGCCGGTCGGTCTCCCGAATCATCTCGTCGCCCTTTTGCAGCTCCGCTTTCACCAGATTCGACGAGTGGCACTGCTCGCAGATCTGGATCATCCGGTCGCGTTCTTTCTGCCAGTCCTCCTGGGTCAGCCGGGCGACGTCGGCCTGCTTCACCACCTCCAGCCGGGCAGTCGGGTTGCCCTGCGGGTCCAGGACGCCGAGGGCCTGGAGGATGGTGGCTCGATCGGCCGCCCACTCCGGATCCTCCGGCATGGGGAGGCGCACGGCCAGGAAGCCCCACGCCGTCCTCACCCCATGATCCCCCTTGGGCATGTGGCACGTCTGGCAGGTGGGGGCCGACGCCTGTTCCGGCAGGGTTCCGGTCTGCTTGAGCATGTGCCGGACGCCGTGTTTGGACGAGGAGTACATCTCCCACTGAGGATGGTCGATTCCCATGTGGCAGGTCCGGCAGGCCTGGGGTTCCCGGGCCTCCTTGACCGAAAAGAGGTGCCGCGTGTGGCAGGTGTCACACGACGCCAGTCCGAACATGACGCCGTCCGCCTTCAGTTGCCGGATCTCTTCCTCGCTCTTGAGCCCGACGCGATGGCAGCCGCCGCAGCCCTTCATCCCTTCGGTCAGGGCCATGGGGAGCCAATGCGTCGTGGGCATGGCGTTCATGCTGGCCCAGGCCAGGGCGTGCTTGCCCCCTTGGAACTGCTCCGTCTGAATCGGATGGCAGGTGGCGCAGACATCGGGAGTCGCCGTCTTCACCAGCGCCACATCCTCCGCCGTCCGATGTTCGTCGCCATGGCAGAGGGAACAGTCCACCCCCGCGGGGTTGTGACTGCTCAACTCCCAGTCCGTGACGATGCCGGGAGTCACCTCGCGGTGGCACTCGACGCAATCCGAGGAGGCCTGTTTCGGCTTATCGCCGCCGCATGAAAGCAGGGCCAGAACGGCCAACGGCAGGAAAAAGAGGGTGCGGCGCAGTCCACCAGTCCCGGTCCGGCCGCGGAGCAACCGCCGTCGGGAGTCGAACAGCTCTCGAACGCAGAGTCCTGACACTCGATTCCCTTCGGAAGATAGTATCACTCTGCGAAAGGGGCGGCCGGACCGTCCGCACTCGAGCGCGCTCGAGCGCGAACGCGGCTGTCCCCTTCTCTCCGCATGTGTGCTTGAACCGGACCCGTCGTAGTGGTATATGACTTAGTCATACCAGGGAGGTGCGGATGACCGTCAAAACGACCCTCAGCTTTACGGATCGCCACCATCGATACCTGATGGAGAAGGTGGGCCAAGGCGTTTTTGGTACTCGCAGTGCTGCGGTGGCGGCGGCCATCGAACAAATGATGCGGGACGAGACCGAGCGAAACGTAGCGCTTTCGGCTCTGGCCCAAGAAATCCGCATGCGTATGCAGACACCACGTTCCGAGTACGTGGACCAGAAGCACGTCTTCTCAGCCGCTCGCGCCACGATTGGGACTGATCCGGAGAGGTGACGTACCGCATTCGATTCCATCCGCTGGTGGCCCGTGATCTTCGAGTCATCGCTCAGTGGGTCCTCGATTACGCAGGGCCTTTCGCGGCTGATCGGACGCTGACCACGATTGAACGGACCATCGAGGGTTTGGCACGAACTCCTCACACGGGATCCATCCGTAACGAAATAGCATGCGGTTTGCGGGCCATCCCCGCCGGGAGAAAAGCTGTCGTAGCGTTTTCGGTTGACGACAAAGCCTGCGAGGTGTTCATTCATGCCGTTACATATGCTGGGGCGGACTGGGTCGCTCGTATGCCGCAGAGGCAACACCAGAAGTAAGGAATCAGGAATCTTCGGGATTCCTCTCGTCCCCCTGACCAGTTTCGGAAAGACGCCTCCCAAAGTCGTCGAAGAGCGAGCGAGAACGTGACAGTCCCCGTATCTCTGCTAACGCTTGGTCCGCGATCGAAAAAACCGCTCACTTGGAAAAGGTAAACGCCTCACTTCGGGAAGGACCACTTGACCGGGATCTATTGGTTTCTCATCGATTATGCGGACTCAGTGACGAAGACCAACTGAGCACCCCGGATCCAGACCTCCATTCCGATTATCAATGCTCTGGCATGCACATCTTGTCTGGAACGAGCGTCGAACTGGTTGCGATACTCCCACTGTTGCGCATCGCGGATCTCATCGCGAGAATTAGTCCGTAGGCAATCAAACAGACGTTGGATACTTTCTTCGAGGGACGTGTCCGATTTTCGTTCGACTATATTGTCAAATATCTCACGCTGTTTAACACTGCGAAGTTTAAACAACTCAGAGCAGACATAGCAGTCTGTTTCATCGTAGACGATCCGATGGACATCTTTGTTTTCCGCCTGTGCTTGAATGCCGCGCATAATCTCAGATGGCCTAAGTATCAGTGATTCATAGAGCACACGACTAGCCAAGAAAGCCTGTTCATAGACTAACCAGTCGGAGAAACGTGGCGCGACGTAATAGACATGCGCATCGGCGTTTTCGGATTTCAACAAGTTCTTAAACTGGCGTGCCGAAATATCTATATCGAAGCGCCAAAATGGACTCGTCAACGGTGGGATGCTTTGGCAGTATTTGGAGCGACGAAACCGCTGAAGTTCTTGACCCAACTTAAACTGCAGCATGAGAATAAAACCAGGATCGTGAAAGCTTACATCAAATCCAAGCTCTGCTTCGTGCACCAGACTTGGAAGAAACGGTGTCACATGACATCCCGCTTGGAGGAGTAGGTTTTCCACCTCGCGAGTCACTCCGTATCCGTATGAGAATTCCGACAACCGTTCGTTCAGATTGATCATGCTACTGAGCCAAAGTCAACCATTCGACCTATAGGTAATCGGGAGGACGACATCCTGAATCGAAGGACCGAGAACGTGATTGTCTCCTTCGACCGTCCCCTTCCGAACAAATGCTGTCCATCCCCCGGCTACCGGAAAGCGTAGCGGATTCGGACGCCGACCCGCCGGGGAGAGAGCACGTTGGCGAAGTAGCGCCGGGACCGGAAGCCTTCCCCGGTCGTACCGATCAAAGCGGGTGTCTGGCGCACGCCGGTGACGGCGTATTCGTCCAGCAGGTTGTTGGCATAGAACTCCAGCGTCCAGTCGTTCTTCGCGATCGACACGGAAAGGTTGTGCAGATCGTAGGACGGCAGAGCCTCGCCGCCGGCGCGCAATCCGATGCGCGTGAGCACGTCCCCGGTATACGTGTAGCCGTACAGCAGCTCGACCACGCTGCTGCCCAACAGCCAGTTGTAGGAAGCCAGCAGGCTGCCCTGGTGGCGCGGCGCGCCCGACAGGCGGTCTCCCTTGAACGCGTCGGCGCCCCCTTCCAGCAGGCCGGGCGAGTCCTTGCTCAGTGCCGCGTGCGCATATGACCACGACCCGCGGAGGCGGAACGCCGTCGCCGGGCTGGCGGCCGCCGTGAGTTCGACGCCGCGGCTCACTGCGCCGCCGCCGTTCAACGTGATCGGCTGCGCGCTGAAGGGTGTCAGACCCGCTACTTGAATATCCTTCCAGTCGACGTGGAACAGCGTGCCGCTGGCCGCAAACCGGCCGTCGCGGCCCGAGTGGCGCAGGCCCACTTCGTAGTTGGTGGTCGTGTCCGGCCGGATCAGCGCCTGATTCTCGTAGATGCAACCGGACTGCGGTGGATCGTTCCCGGGATCCGCGTCGGTGAGCAGGGTGATCTCCTCGTCGGTGCAGATCCGGAAATTGTTGCCGCCGCCGATGCGGTATCCCTCGGAGCGGGTGAAGTAGGCGTTTGTCTCGTCGTCGAACCGGTAACTGATGCTGCCCTTCACCAATGTGCCGCGGTCGTGGGAATCAAAGGCGGTGAGCGGAGAGTTGTACATGGGCGTGTAGGGGAACTCGGTCGCGTTGCTGGTGTCGATGCCGTATCCGAACCAGCGGCCGCCGGCGGTCACACGCCAGCGGTCGCCCAGGTCGCGCGAGATCTCACCGAACAGCGCCCGCTCCTCCACCGCGCTGGTTCCGAAGTCGTAGTACTCGACAGGATCGGACACCGGGCTGCCCCCCAGGACAGGCGTGACACCGGAGAATTCCGTCAGGCCGGGAGCGAATTCGAAGCTGGTGGCGTCGAGGTCGTAGTTGTTGAAGAAGACGCCGCCGACCCAGCGCCAAGGGCCTTCTCCGGTGGAGACCACGCGAGTCTCCCAATTGAAACGATCCTCCCGGGAATCCTCGCGGGTATAGGCGGAAAAGGAGCGAAACTGCGCCGTCAGGTCGGTGGCCGAGACGCTGGGATCGATGGCCTGCGCCCGCGTCAGCGCCGGAAAATCGCCTGGTAGGAGCCCGACGATGCCGAACGCCTGGATCAACAGGTCGGTCTGGTCGCGCTGACCTTGCTGGGAGTAACGGGAATAGCCAATGGCGGTGGTCAACTCCACCGGGCCCGGCATCCAGCTCAGCTCCAGGCTCCCCAACCGGTTCTTACGGTCGTTCGGCTCCAGGTAGCGGTGCGCCGCGGTGTAGCGGCCGGTGTCGAACGACCGGGCGTGGTTGATCTGCCGCGCGCCGGCGTGCTGATCCTGCAGGTGATAGGCGAACAACGCCGACAGTTCCGGAGTGATTTCCCAGAGCAGCGAGAGCCGCGCCGAGTAGGTTTCCTCGGTGTTGGCGTCGGGCTCGCTCCGCAGGTTGGCCGCCACCGCGGCGGGGTCGGTCAGGTCCGGCTCCGGCTCGGAGACGCCGGGCGTGCGCAGCAGGTAGTCGTAGTCGATGAATCCGGGGTTGGCGTAACGGTCGACGGAGCCGCGCAGCGCCAGCTTCCGGGTCACCAGCGGCAGGTTGAAGGTGAAGCTGGCATCCGAGCCGGGTGAGCCGCTGTGCGCCAGTGCGAACCCGTCGCCGCGCAGCTCAAAACTGCGCCGCTCGGTGTCGGGGCGGCGCGGCAGGTAGCGCACGGCGCCTGCCAGCGTACCGGCGCCGTACAAGGTCCCCTGCGGCCCCAGCAGCACCTCCACCCGCTCGATGTCGTGCAGCCGAAGGTCGACCGCCAGGGGGATGTCGCCGAGGTAGGTCGCGACGCCGTTGTTGTAGTTGTTGCCGGCCTGCTCGGAGCCGTTCAGAGCGTCCGTGTGCAGGCCGCGCGCGATGACGACGTTGCTGCCGCGCGCGCCCTGGTCGACCACGGTCAGGCCGGGCATCCAGCGTGACAGCTCCGTCAGGTTGCCGATTCTCTGCCGCTCGATGTCGGCGCCGGTCGCCACAGAGATGCTCATCGGCACCTCCCGCAACGGCTCCTCCATGCGGGTCGCCGTTACCACCAGCGCGTCGTCGAAGGCGGCGAGCCGCAGCGTGATGACCGGCAGCTCCACCGGTTCGGTTCGGACGGCAACGCCGTCCACCGACTCGGCATCGAATCCGGGCAGGGAGGCGGTGACCGTGTAGGTTGCGGGATGGAGGCCCCTGAACACGAAGCGGCCGGTGTCGTCCGTCTGCGCCTCGCGGCGACCATCCGGGCCGCCCGTCAGCGTGACGCCCGCCCCGCGAAGCACTCCGCCGGTCGCATCGGCGACCACTCCCGCGATCTGTCCGGACTGAGCGGCAGCCGGCGGCGCCGCTGCGGCCATCGAAAACAATAGCCCAACGGCCGCCAGCCACTTCACCACACCGAGGCCCTCCCGGACCGGCCTCCCTTCCCCCGGCTGGCGGCATAGCCCACCACCAGCACCAGGACATGCCCGATCATCCCGATGGTCATGGGCATCCAGGGAAAGTTGTAGGCGCCCAGATCCAGCAACGGGCTCTGGCTGTTGGGCATCTCCACCCGGGTCAGGGCGGCCCAGAGCGTGAACAGGACGCAGGCGGCGAGACCGGAGTAGGCTCCCTTGGCCGTGGCCTTGGGGAAGAGCCATCCCAGGGCGAAGAGGCCCAGTTTTCCCCCCGAGACGACCAGAGCCAGGCCGAGCGAGTATTTCACCAGCGACTCGATGCCGATCCACTGCTGCGCCAGGAAAATGGACATCAGCCCGCCGGCCACCACCCCGGCCCGGCCCACCATGAGCTGGCGCCGCTGAGGCGCCCCGGGTCGCATCCGCCGATAGAAATTCTGCAACACCACCGCCGCGATGCTGTTGAGATCCGAGTCCATGCTGGACATGGCCGCCGCCAGCAGTCCCGCCAGGAGCAGTCCCAGCAACCCCGGCGGCAGCTCGGTCATGATGAAGTGGGGAATGATGTTGTCCTTGACCTCTGCGACCTGCGGGGGAAGCGCCGACGGGTCGGCCTGGTAGAAGGCCCAGAGCAGGCCTCCCAGGAACATGAACAGGAGCCAGATGGGGATGCAGGAGAGGATGCCCAACTGTGCGCTGCGGCGGGCCTCCCGGTCGCTTCGGGCCAGCAGGTACCTCTGCACCATGTTCTGGTCGGTCCCGAAGGCCTGCAGGAAGTGGAAGACCCCTCCCACGAACAGGAGCCAGAAGTTGTCCTCGATCAGGCTGGGTTCCCAGTTGCCCAGGCTGAACTTGCCCCCTTCCCAGGCGGTGGTGACGATCTGGCCGGCGTCCCCCCGCCCCAGAATCAGGGCGCAGCAGAGCACGCCTCCCCCCACCAGAAGGATCCCCTGCAGGAAATCGGTCCAGACCACGCCCTGAATGCCGCCCGCCAGGGTGTAGGCCACGGTCAGGAGGCCCACCACCAGGATCACCCACCACACGTCCCACCCGGTGACGAAGGCCAGGGCCAGCCCCAGGAAGTAGACGGTCAGGCTCATGTCCAGGACCCGGCTCAGGATGAAGGAGACGGAGGCATAAGCCTGGGCCGGATACCCGAAACGGGTTCCCAGGTACTCGTAGGGGCTCATTCGCAGCGTGCGGCGGTAGAAGACCACGAACCGCCCCAGGGTCAGAAGCACCACCAGCGGCAGGCCCAGGTGATAGGCGAAGGGCCACATGTCGCTGAAGAAGACGTTCCCGGGATGACCCACGAAGGTGGCGCTGCTCACCACCGTCCCCATGAGGGAGAAGCCCACCACCCAGCCGGGCAGGTTGCGTCCGGCCAGGAAGTAGTCCTCCGCCGATTTCTGGCGCCGGGAGAAGTGGAAGGCCAGGCCGCCGATAAACGCCAGGTAGACGACCAGGACCGTGATGTCGAGGGGGCTCATTCAGTGTCCAGGATGGATTGCGGGATCTCCCGAGTCAGACCCCGTCGTTGCGCGTTGCGACTGATGTCGAACATGATGTCGCTGAGTGACTTCTTCGAGGCTGTTGCATCACGCAAATGCAAGTTGATGAGCAAATCCAGTTTGCGACGCTCTTCGTCCGAAGCCGAACGGTAGATGCCGGCTACATCGGAATCGACGGATACGGTAATCTGCGCTGCCATTGCTCTTCCTCTCCGGTAGGCATCGGCGGCGCCAACGATAACACGACCGTATGGAGCGGCGGTTTCCCAACCGCCGAACTCCGGTGAAGCAAAGTGGCGACGAAGACCGGGCGA